>NZ_RZOJ01000045.1:0-26315 GCF_003998845.1 Mesorhizobium sp. M4A.F.Ca.ET.022.05.2.1
ACAGGTGCAAATCGCTCGGGCGCTACTTCACCCCGCAAACTGGAGGCGCCGGAAGCGGAAGGCGAAAGTAGACGCGAGATTTCTGACACGTTCCAGCCAAAGTAACCCAGTTGGCGCGGCCCAAAGGAAACCGTCAATGCTCAAACTAGCGGCTAGACGTGAGGCCATGTTCTCGCCGAATGTGGTCCGCTCCCTTTTCGGCGATCATGATCGCGACGCCGTTGGTGTTGCATGACACCAGGTTGGGCCCGACGGAATTGTCGCATACCCTTAGGCCCTCAATCCCGTGTACCTTCAAGTCGCTATCGACGACGGCCATCTCGTCGCGACCGATCTTGCAGGTTCCCATTGGATGTAATGCCGCATGGGCCTGCTTGCGAACGTAGGCCTCCACATCCTTTCGCGTTCGCGACGTTCCAGGCGCGTACTCTCGCCTCAAATACTTTGATATTACTGGTTGTGACATTATATCTCGGCCGAATTCAACACCCTCGTACATCACCTCGACATCGTAGTCTTCAAGAAGGTAGTTCGGCATAATGTAAGGTGGGCTGGAGGGATTGTTGTTGCGAAGTCCGATCCATCCAACCGACTTTGGCCTTGTCTGGCAGATATTGAGTGTCGTTCCGTTGCCTCCTGGGACGGTATCGACTCCTTCTTCCACGCCCGCGCCGGGCATGAAACAACACTGCAGGTCCGGTCGGTCCTCGTTCAAGGAAGAGCGGAAGAAGGCGCCACCCTCAACGACATTGGCAGTGCAGGGCCCCCTCCGAAAAAGCAGGTACTCCAACCCGGCGATCGCCTGCCAATGTGGTTTTTTGTATTTGTCGTAGCTGAAGGGGCCATTCACCTCGTGAATAATAGAAACCTCGATGTGATCTTGCAGATTTTGGCCGACGCCTGGCAAATGCTTGATCAAATCGACGTCATGCCGCTTGAGATCATCGGCATTGCCCAGTCCGGAAAGCATCAGCAGTTTCGGGGTGTTTATTGCGCCTGCCGTTACGATGATCTCCCGAGCAGCATATAATACGGCTCGGCTGCGCTTGAACTGGACCTCTATACCCACGGCGCGGTGGCCGTTGAAGACGATTCGAAGCACCTTCGCATTGGTTTGCACTTGGAGATTTTTGCGCTTGCGGGCTGGTTTCAGATAACTGACGGCTGTGCTGCCGCGGCGGCCGTTCCGCGAATTGATTTGATAGAAGCCACACCCCTCCTGCTCTCCAGAGTTGAAGTCGGGGTTGTAGGGCAAACCCGCCTGCTGGCATGCCTGCACCCAGATGCGGCTCATTGGATGCGTATATTCTTGGTCGGATACCGGCAGCGGGCCTTCGGTGCCATGCAGTTCGTTGGCGAACCGGTCGTTGGATTCGCATTTTTTGAAATAGGGAAGAACGTCCTTCCAACCCCAGTTGTCGGCCCCTGCCGCTTGCCACTGGTCATAGTCTCGCGGCTGACCCCGCAGATAGACCATGGCGTTAACGGAGCTGCCGCCACCCAGGACCCGAGCCTGAACCATTGTGGGGTTCGGATCGCCCGTGTGACCAATCTTCGGCGTCCATTGATAGCGCCCGACCAAGCTACCCTGGCCAGTCTTGTAGTAGGTGACGGGTAGATGGATCCAGGGGCTGCGGTCGCTGGGCCCCTCCTCGAGAAGCAGCACCGAGACATTAGGGTCTTCGCTGAGGCGTGAAGCCAAGACGCAGCCCGAGGACCCGCCGCCAACGATGATGAAATCAGCTGTGCGTTGCATTGCCAATAAGGAACTCCCATGCAGAAAGGTCTGCGACACAGGGCCCACCGCGTTACTCCTTGGCCATCTTGGCCAGCGAGAGAGGTTGCCGCGGTGATGCCGAACATATTGTCCCGCGCATGCCCGAGAATTCTTTCTCGTCGATGCGAGCAACTTCACGACAGTTGAGCGGCTTTTTGAGCAGGCAGCCATCAGAGCCGGTTCATGCTCGCCGTGCCTCTCGATTCCAATGGCAGTCGCCGGACGCATTTGTGGTCGACACAGATGCTCGGCGCAGATAGCTGCAGAGCTTGCCGGCGGTAACCAGCCTGGGAAACCTCACAGCATCCGCTAAATTGGCCTCGATGCCCAAGATCGCCATCCTGAAAACCAATTCTTTGGAAATAAGGTCACGGCAAAATCCCCCAATGCCTAGCGGCTGATCGGAACCGCATCGGTGTGGCAAGGTCATCGGGCATTCCCCTCATTGGCAATTTCGCACTTCCACTCTTTCTGACGCAGTTAGACGTTGGTTGCGCTGGAGTGGCGGGCCCGCGCTACCTGGGCATCTCCACGGCAGCTGATACACGGAAGACCTGCGCTGAGCGCGGTTGATGGCGGCCGCATCAGGATCAAGCGGCAAACGCGTCAGGTTGCGCCATGTATTGCCAAACTGCGAAATTGAGAGCGAGGCGGAGGTGAAGCAGTCTGACCGGAGCTTCGATTCAACGGACCGACCAATCACTACTGGCGGCAGCGCGGCATATCGGGTCGCTGACGCCGGTGCGCAACTTCGGTGTTTGGGTCATCAGCCAACTCTCGCCTCCTGGAGCATGACATGACTGAAGAGAATCGAGGCCGCCGTTTGTCCTTCGACGGCAAGTATATTCAGGCCTCCCTCGTCGAGACAGTACGAGGTTATGTGGCTCACGGCGTGGTGACAAACCTGTCCAATGAAGCGATGATCGTCGACGGCGAAATTCCGGCTGTGGTTCCGCCGTGGAAATCGACCATTCTGCGAGGCGGTACGATCGCAAGAGCGGAAAGAGTATCAATCGTCGACGTGCCGGACGCGACGAACCTCGGCGGTGTCATGTTCGATGGCTGGGACTGGTTCGGCAATCGCATGGCCGAGTTCCCGCGCACTACCCCACTTTTCATCTCCAAGCACGATGTAGTCGGTCATGTCGTCCTCAACCCGTGGCGGTTTTCCAATCACCCGGAACCGCGTGACGAGACGGTACATTATGATATCCAGCTCAATCTCTGGTGGGCACCAGCCAAGACCGATGCCGTAATCCACAACACCCATTCGTTCCTGGAAATTCACACCCAGATCTTCGGACTGGGGAGGATCCAGATTTTCCACGACCAGGCGGGCAAGGATCTTTATCGCGAGATTTCGACGGCGCCGGGCGACACACACGATCCCATCGTCAGGGTCGCTGATGCGCGACACTACACCTATCCATGGCACCGCGGCTGGACAGACGAGGACTGCGTCTGGATGGCGATCGAGCTGCACCCAAAGAGCGCTTGAAACAGGCTTCAAACTGCCGAATAGGAGAAAAACCAGTTGCAAGAAGCCTATGACTACGTGGTTGTCGGCGCAGGCACGGCCGGTTGCATCCTTGCCAACCGCTTATCGGCGAATCCATCAAACCGGGTGCTTTTGCTGGAGGCCGGCGGGCGCGATAACTGGATCTGGTTCCATATTCCCGTGGGGTATCTCTTTGCGATCGGAAACCCACGCTCCGACTGGATGTTCCGGACCGAGGCGGAAGCCGGGCTGAACGGCCGAAGCCTCGCGTATCCGCGCGGCAAAGTGATTGGTGGGTCTTCGGCGATCAACGCGATGATTGCCATGCGCGGCCAAGCCGCTGATTATGATGGCTGGCGCGATCTCGGCCTCCCGGGATGGGGATGGAGCGATGTCCTCCCGGTGTTTCGCCGTATCGAGGACCATTTTCTGGGTGCGGGACCATACCACGGCACCGGCGGCGGCTTTCGGGTCGAAGCGCCGCGGATATCATGGCCGATCCTTGACGCTGTCCGCCAGGCGGCTGTCGAAATGGGCATACCACGTACTGACGATTTTAACACCGGTGACAATGTTGGCACCGGCTATTTCCATGTCAACCAGAGGCGCGGCCGCCGCTGGTCCTCGGCAAGGGGTTTCCTCAAACCGGTGCTCGGCAGGTCCAACCTTACCGTTGTTACGGGCGTAGTCGTCGACAAGCTGGAGATCTCGGCTAAGCGCGTCACAGGGATCAGATTTAGAAGGGAAAACGGCACCGTCGAAACCGCGCGCGCAAAGGGCGAGGTCATCCTCAGCGCTGGCGCCATCGGTTCCGTGCAGATACTGCATCGCTCAGGCATAGGCCCCGGGGAATGGCTGCAGAAGGCCGGCATCGATTGTGTTGTCGATCGCCAAGGCATTGGCCGCAATCTTCAAGACCATCTACAGCAACGGGCAATATACAAGGTCAAGGGTGCCCAAACGCTAAACGACATCTACCCCTCGCTGTTTCGCCGGGGATTGATGGGTCTCGATTACGCCATCCGCCGCCGTGGACCGCTTACCATGGCGCCATCGCAGCTCGGCATCTTCACGCAATCCGATCCGACCCAGCAGCGCGCCAACATCGAATTCCACGTCCAGCCGCTCTCCTTGGACAAATTCGGCGAGCCCCTGCATCGCTTCTCGGCGATCACCGTGGCAGCCTGCAACCTGCGCCCGACCTCTCGAGGAACTGTCGTGGTGAGCTCAGCCGATCCGACAGCGGCGCCGGTGATCAGGCCTAACTATCTGAGCACCGAGGAGGACCGCCAGGTCGCCGCGGATGCTATCCGCGTGACACGACGCCTGATGAAACAAAATGCCCTGCGTCATCTCCAGCCGGAAGAATACCTACCTGGCCCCTCCGTCGGCGAGGAGGCGCAGGCGTTGGCCAAAGCGGCCGGCGACATCGGCACCACGATCTTTCACCCGGTCGGGACTGCCAAGATGGGGAGGACCTCTGATCATGATGCGGTTGTTGACGCTTCGCTTCGCGTCATCGGTCTTGATGGCCTGCGGGTCATCGACGCCTCGGTCATGCCGTTGATCGTTTCTGGAAATACCAACACGCCGACCGCCATGATTGCGATGAAAGGTGCCGACATTATCCTAAACCAGCCGGACGGCGTCCGTGGGTAGCGCGATCAACAGATGTCCTGCGGCCAAAATCAAATTCGACGCGTCCAGTCGAGCTATCGTGCATCACTTGGCGCCAGAGATCTTGCCAATGCGAGATTGCTGGTGAAGCCGCGGGGTGGAAACCATCTTGGCAACGTCGGCAACCACACCCTCCGCGCGGTGGCTTCAAAGCCACAGCGGGAGTTCGCTTCCGGCTTCTGACGCCGCGCAGGATTGAATCGAGACAATGCAGATGAGTCGGATTTTACCGGATGTCATCGTTATCGGCAGTGGGGCCGGCGGTGGTGCGCTGACGAAGCGGCTAGCCGATATCGGTCTCAGGGTGCTCTTGCTGGAGCGTGGTGGTTCGCTGCCACGCGAGCCTGATAACTGGGACGTGGAAAAGGTCTTTCGCCAGAAGAAGTACAGCCCGCTAGAGGTTTGGCAGGATCGGAGTGGCAAGACGTTCCGCCCGTCCAGTTGGTATAATGTCGGTGGTTCTACGAAGTTCTTCGGCACAGTGATGATGCGGCTCCGCAGCCGCGATTTCGAGGCCGTCGAGCACGAAGAAGGCCTGTCACCGGCTTGGCCTTTCCCTTACAAGGAGCTTGAGCCCTTCTATGCCGACGCCGAGAGGCTTTTCGGCGTTCATGGTGACCCCTCGCAAGATCCTTGGGAGCCGCCGCGCTCCGCGCCGCTACCATATCCCCCCGTCGGATCTGAGCCATATGTCGCCAGCGTCGAGAAGAGATTGAGGGGCACTGGCGTCCATCCGTTCCCATTGCCCGTGGCTGTCGACTTGCACCCCGGTGGCAAATGCGTGCGCTGCGCGACGTGCGATGGTTTCCCCTGCTCAGTCGGTGGCAAGAATGACGCCGAAACTCGTTGTGTGGAACCGGCTATCGGAACCGGTCGCGTGGAGCTGTGGACTGATGCGTTCGTCAGGCGTCTTCTGCTTGCGGCCGACGGCCGCACCGTTAATGCCGTTGAGGTGTATCATGAGGGAGAGATCAAGGTCGTCACGGCACGAACCGTTGTGCTGTCGGCCGGTGCGGTCAATTCGGCGTTGATCCTCATGCGTTCCGCGACGGAGTCTTTCCCGAACGGACTTGCCAACAGTTCGGATGTGGTTGGACGTCACTATATGACCCACAACCTGACAACCATGATGGCTATCTCGGGCCGGCTCAATCCAACGAAATTCCAGAAGACGCTAGCTTTCAATGATTTCTACGATGGAGAGCCGGGTTATCCATACCCGATGGGCAATGTGCAGACACTGGGCAAACTACAATCCGGCATGCTCGTCGCCGGCACCAAGTTTTTGCCATCGCCTGTGGCACGGGCCTTGACCCGGCGCAGTTTCGACATACTGACCACATCAGAAGACCTGCCACAGCCGGGCAACCGCGTCATGCTGAGGAATGGTAGTGTGCAGATTTCCGTGCAGGCCAGCAACATGGAATGCCATCGCCGTCTCAACAGACGGGTCAAATCCATCCTTCGTGATGTTGGCTTTCCCCTGATCTTGGCAAAGACGCTCCCCGTCAACTTCACGGCGGCACAATGCGGCACGATCCGCATGGGCGCTGATCCAGCCACTTCGGCGCTGGACCCTCATTGCCGGTCTTGGGATCACAGCAATCTGTTCGTAGTCGACGCCTCGTTCATGCCAAGCTCTGGGGCAGTTAATCCCGCGCTTACGATTGCGGCGCAGGCCCTGCGGGTTGCGGAACATATAGCGGTCGCCGATTTTGGCGCTGGCAAGCCTATTCGCGATCGAGCTTAAGCTGCTCCAGGAAAAGGTTGGGCGGCCCGATTCTGGCTGACCGTCTGGTACCGAAATGCTGTGGCCGCAACGATCAATCTCGGTCTCCACTCATCAAGCATTGGACGGATCATGAAGGACTACGATGCTATCATTGTTGGCAGTGGAGTTGGCGGTGGCGTCGTCGCGCGCCGACTGTCGGAGAAAGGCGCTCGTGTTCTGATGCTGGAACGCGGCGACTTCGTGCCGCGCGAAACCGACAACTGGAGTGTCGACGCAGTCTTCTTTCGCAAGAAGTACAAAGCAAAAGACACCTGGTTTGATAAACGCGGAAAGCCCTTCGATCCTGGTATGTATTACAATGTCGGCGGCTCGACGAAATTCTACGGCGGCGCGATGTTCCGCCTGCGGGAGCGCGATTTCGAGGCAATCGAGCATCGTCGCGGCGTATCGCCGGCATGGCCCTACCGGTACGGTGACTTGGCGCCGTACTACGACCAGGCCGAGCGCATCTTCCGGGTCCACGGTGACGATCGCTTCGATCGTACCTCGCCGCGAGGCGCCGCTCCGTTCCCATATGCCGCCGTGCGATCAGAGCCAGCGGTCGAAAAGATGGCGGAGTCTTTTCGTAGCCACGGCCTGTCGCCATCGTCATTGCCATTGGCCGTAAATTCAGGCGCGGCGGGAAGCTGCATTTTGTGCAATACCTGTGACGGGTTCCCCTGCAAGATTGCTCAGAAGAACGACGCTGAGACATGCGGGGTCGAGCCGGCCTTGAAGACCGGCCGCGTCGATCTCATGACGCGAGCGTTTGCGCGGCGCCTCCTACTCACCCCCGATGGGAAGCGGATCTCGCGCATCGAAATCGAACACGCAGGCGAACGCAAGCAGCTGTCAGCGCCGTTGTTTGTGGTTTCCTGCAACGCCGTCAACAGCGCAGCACTTCTGCTTAGATCGGCCGATTCCGCCGCAGTCGCAGGCGTAGCCAACCGCTCCGGGGTCGTTGGTCGCCACTATATGGTTCACAACCAGACGGCTTTGATGGCTTTGTCGCATCGCATAAACGAGACCGTGTTTCAGAAAACTCTGGCCATTAACGACTGGTACTTCGGCGATGAGGCATTCAGGTGGCCCATGGGGCAAATGCAGATGCTTGGAAAGCTGCAGGGCGGCATGTTGACCGCAAACGTGCCCTATCTGCCGCGTGCGCTGGGTGACCGCATGGCTCGGCACGGCATGGACTGGATCGGTCTTTCGGAAGATCTACCGGATCCCGACAACCGCGTGACCATTGTCGATGGTCAAATCAAACTGGCTGTCACCCTCAACAACTTGGATGGCCATAGGGAACTGGTCCGCCGCATGAAGAAGGCCCTTCGGGGCGCAGGCTACCCAATCGTCGTGACGAAATCGCTGGTCAAACATGCGACCGGCCACCAATGCGGCACGGTGCGGATGGGCGATGATCCTGGCAGCTCGGCGCTTGACCCGTATTGTCGAGC
The DNA here is from genome assembly GCF_003998845.1 of Mesorhizobium sp. M4A.F.Ca.ET.022.05.2.1. Taxonomy (NCBI): domain Bacteria; kingdom Pseudomonadati; phylum Pseudomonadota; class Alphaproteobacteria; order Hyphomicrobiales; family Phyllobacteriaceae; genus Mesorhizobium; species Mesorhizobium sp. M4A.F.Ca.ET.022.05.2.1. The sequence continues at coordinate 8,184 of NZ_RZOJ01000045.1, forward strand.
TTGGGATCAGCAGAACCTTTTTGTCGTTGATGCCTCTTTCTTCCCGTCGTCGGCGGCAGTGAACCCTGCCCTGACGATTGCCGCGCAAGCGCTGCGTGCCGCAGATCACATCCTGGCCACCGACTTGGCCTAGCCGCCAACTAGGTTTCGATTGCTACCAAAAATCCTCGCGCCGCCTGCAGCTATAGGACGGCCTTTTGCGCTCGACCCAAACCCGCGTCTCGATGAGAAGCAGCCGTATGCGTCAGTCTGCGTCTAGTATCGGGGTCCTGCGAAATTGTCCTGCGAGAGGCGCTGGCCCAGTGTGCAGCAGCCTGGATAGCGGGCGTGCCGGCCGAGAGCTTGCAAGCCGCCGGGTAGATGCGGAGCCGTGAATGAGCAGAGATATCAAGTCAGCGGAGGCGCGGGTCTCCCTAGGGGGCAAAGTAGTTGGCACAGACCATACGCTGCCAGCGATGCTGCCCGCTCGCCACGCTGGCGTGTTGTGGGTGGGCAAATTCATCTGCCTTGCACCGTTTAGAAGCTCTTAGCCGACGCGGCGTTCGCGACTCTTGAGAGGTATGCTTCTCGGCTTGCACCATGGAAGGTTCTCGGGTCACGCCGAGCAGCCGGACATGCGGGTACGCCCCTACCGCAAGCGGAACATGAATTGCGACGGCAGCTCACCCGCTGCTGACGCCAAGTAATTGGAGGAAACCGATGAAGCACGACAAAAATGTTAACGGCAAACCCGTCGCGCGCGAAATGACCGGCGGCGAGATCATTGTCGACCATCTGATACGCGAAGGTGTAACGCACGTCTTTGGCATACCGGGCCACGGCGACACGGCACTGATAGACGCCTTCGTGGACCGGAAGGAAGAGATTCAGCTGTTGCCGGCCATGCACGAGCAAAATGCCTCGCACATGGCGGACGGATTCTATCGCTCGTCCGGCAAAGTAGCAGCCGTCGTAACCTCGATCGGACCAGGCGCCACCAACACGCTGACTGGTATAGCCACTGCCTTTGCCGATTCGCTGCCGCAGTTGGTCATCACAGGCGGTGTCCATACCTACATGATGGGCCGGGGGGTGCTGCAGGAACTTGACCGCCCGCACTCCGACAATTTCCCACGCATGGCTGAGCCGGTCGTGAAACGCTGGTTCAATCCAAGCCATGTCGAGCAGATTCCGAACATGATGGAACAGGCGTTCAACGCCATGCTTGAGGGTCGAAAGGGCCCGGTGTTGCTGAACGTACCACAGGATGTCCAGGCCGAATCCGCCAACGTCACGCTCGACGACGGAACCAAGCGTCGGACCGGCGCGCGTCTGTTTGGCGACCCGGCATATATCACGCGCGCCGTGGAACTGCTGTTGACGGCCGAACGCCCCGTACTGCTGGCCGGCGGTGGCGTTATTCAGGCCGAGGCAACGGAAGAGCTCAAGGCAATCGCGGAGTTTTTGGGCGCGCCGGTTACGACATCCTTCATGGGAAAGGGCGCGTTCCCGGAGGATCATGAGCTGTTCGCGTGCGCCTGCGGTGATCTGGGCTCGATACCTGGAAATGCCATGACACGATCGGCCGACGTGCTGCTGGCGATCGGTTGTCGCTTCTCGGACCGCATCACCTCCTCTTACAAGCAAGGGATCACCTTCGACATTCCGAAAACCAAGCTGATCCAGGTCGATTTAGACGGCTTTGAGGTCGGCAAGAACTATCCGGTGGAGGTGGGGATCCTCGGCGATGCCAGGGCGGTCCTCGGCGCCATCCTGGCGGAACTCAAGGCCAAGGGCCAGCAGCGCGACTACAGATCCAGCCAACAGTTCAAGGAACTTGAACAGCGCAAGGTAGAGTGGGAAGAGTTCCTAAGGCCGCTGCGGACCGCGAACGTTCAGCCGATGACGGCCTCGCAAGTCCTGGTCGAGGCGCGCAAAGCGCTGCCCCGCGACACGATCGTCGTTACAGATTCCTCAAACCCGCAGAACCAGGTCTTCAACGAATTTCCGGTTTACGGTCCGCGCCAGCACATTACGCCAGGCGGCATGTCAGGCATCGGCTTTGCACTTCCCGCCGCCATTGGAGCCAAGCTCGGCAAGCCTGAAGCCCCGGTCTGCGCGGTTTTCGGCGACGGCGCTTTCCTGCAAACCGGCACTGAGCTGGCGACCGCAGCGATGCTTGGCACGCCGGTAATCTTCCTAGTCATCAACAATGGTGGTTGGGGTGCGATCCGCAATTTGCAGCTCAATATGTTTGGTGAGGACCGTGAGATCATCACCAACTTCAAAACGCCGGACGGCCAGAAATGGATGGCGGATATCGCCGGCGTGGCGAAATCCCTTGGGTGCGAAGGGGAGCGTGTTGTCGATGCCGCCGAGATCGGTCCGGCGATCGAGCGTGCTTTGGCATCCGGCAAGCCTTACGTGATCGACGCGATATGCGCTATCGAGCGCCCCTACTCAAACATGCACGTTACTGGATGGTGGGATATCACCGTCCCCGCCTATCTCGGCGATTTGCGTGCGAAGTACGTCAAGGGACGTGGGTTCTGATGTTGTAGGGGCCGGTCGACGGGTGGATTTCCGCTGCCTAGGATAGGTCCTCCCGAAGATCGAACCGTCCTTTCGAGGCTTCAGAAGATCGTCTCGATTATCGGAACGTTGACGGTGGCGTCCCCAGTTCTGGGGCTTAGGAACCGTGGCGCGCCGTCCCGTATAAGACTGAAGGGAGGCCGGGCGGACGCTAACGGCGAATTCCAGTTCGCTCTCTCCGCAAAGCTTTTACGGTGTTTTATTAACCACTGGGTTAGCGAAACTCGAGCGGCTAGTCGGATCGCCAGGCGTTGTGCCGAGCCGCCTCGCGGATCGTCTGCAACAGGATGGTGAAGGCGGGCGAGGGCCGGTGCGCATGTCTGCCCTTCGGTTTCTTCCGTATCCGCGGGCAGGGCAACGAAGGCGCCGCACGCCGCCAACGACCCGGGTGCCAGTTGCAGGCACTTCTGAGACCAATTCTCCGATCTCAAGCCGAAGAGGCGGCCAGAAGACCCGCGAACTCGGCGCTGTTGCCAAAAATCTGCTCGACCTGGTCGGGAAGCAGAACCCCCGCTTCTTCAACGACTTGGCGTAAGGTCCTCTTCCCTGCCAAGGCGCGCTTGGACAATTCAGCCGCTTTGCCGTAGCCGATCAGCTTTGCCAAGGGCGTTGCCAGAACGAGGGATTGATCAAGCAACGCTCTGCAACGATCGACATCGACTTCGATCCCGTCCACGCAGCGCTCTTTCAAAATCCGCATTCCTCTCGTCAGCAATCGCATCGATTGAAGGATGTTCAATACGATCACCGGTTCCATTGCATTCAACTGAAGCTGGCCCGCGCTTGCGGCCAGCGTCACGGTAAGGTCGTTGCCAATCACCTGGAAGCTCAGCTGATTCATCATCTCGGGAATCACTGGATTGATCTTGCCCGGCATGATCGATGAGCCGGCCTGGACGGGTGGCAGGCGGACTTCACCCAAGCCGCCGAGCGGCCCGCTGCTAAGTAGGCGCAGATCGTTGCAGATCTTGGTCAGCTTGACTGCAATTCGCTTCAGCATGCCTGAAAAGGAAACGAAGCCGCCCGTGTCCGACGTTGCCTCGATGAAGTTGCGGGCAGCAATAAGTTGAATGCCTGATATCTGAGACAGATGAGTGCAAGCGATGTCAGGGAACTCGCGCGGCACGTTGATCGAGGTGCCGATCGCCGACCCGCCTAGGTTGATTTCCAGCAACAATCTCGCGGCCGACTGGAGTTGGACAATGTCCTCATCGATGAGTTCCGCAAAAGCTTCGAACTCTTGCCCGACTGTCATGGGCACAGCATCCTGAAGCTGAGTCCGGCCGACCTTGAGCGCGTTGGCGTGTTGGAGCGCCTTTGCGCGAAAGGCGTCGCGCAAGTTGGCTTGTGCCGATACAAGCCCGTCGCAGGCCCGCAAAACCGTCAGGCGGATTGCGGTAGGATACACATCGTTTGTCGATTGGGAGAGGTTTACGTCATCGTTGGGGTGGAGCTTGGCGTAGTCGCCCACTTTGGCGCCGAGCTTGATCAGGGCCAGGTTCGTCACAACCTCGTTAATGTTCATGTTAGTCGAGGTACCGGCCCCGCCCTGCATCATGTCGACTGGGAAGTTCTCTTCGATCCCCCTCAGTTCGATGAGTTCGTCGCACGCGTCTGAGATGGCCTGCGCCTTTTCAGCCGAGAGCAGTCCAAGTTCCATGTTAGCAAGACCAGCAGACTTTTTCACCATCGCCATCGACTGGATGAGCTCGGGAAAATCCTTGAGCCGCAGCCCAGAGACATCGAAGTTCTGTTCTGCCCGGCGGGTATGCACGCCGTAAAGCACGTGGCCCGGAATAGCTAGTGGACCGATCAGATCCGTCTCGATGCGGTCGGCAAGCATGGCTGCAAAGTTCCCTCAGACAAGACTCTTGGCGTCACGAAAGCAGACCCGAGTGTTCGACAATGCCGTGAGATTTGATCCCTCACGACCGGCTGATGGCGGCTCCGGCCTTAATGGCGAGCGCTGCGATCGTCAGTGCCGGGTTGACAGCCGCCGATGTCGGAAGGATCGAGGCATCCGCTACATAGAGGTTTTCGATTTCGTGAGAGCGGCACTCAGGCGACACAACCGATGTCTGAGCACTGTTTCCAAGTCGGGCAGTGCCGCATTGGTGCGAAGTCGTCTTTCTGCCGAAAGTTCGAGTAAGAACTATGGGGAAGCCCGCTCGCCGCATCACACCTCGCGTCCGGCGGATCAGCAGCTCGTGCGCTCGCATGTTGCTGCGGACCCAATGCATGACGATGCGATCATTCTGCACCGTGACCCGGCTCTCTGGATTGGGCAGGTCCTCGCTGGTCAAGAACCAGCCATAGCAATTGCGGGCTATCAGCCCCGCCAGCCAGCGTGGCAGCAAGGGCGCGTTCGCCTTGAGGATGTTGCCCGTGATATGTCCAAGCAATTGCACGTTGCCAAGCGGGAGACCGGTTTCCGGATCGGCATTGTAGAAGTCGTTGAATGCCAGGGTCTTCTGATAAACCGACGTGTTAGCCGAGCGCGGATCGAGCGCCAGCATTGCGGTGGTGTTGTGGTTCATGAAGTTGCGGCCGAGTTGGTCGGAGCCGTTGGCCAGCCCGCGCGGATGCGCGGCATTCGCCGAGCGCAGCAAGAGTGCCGCGCTCTGGACCGCGCCAGCCGCAACGGCGAAGATGCCAGCGCTGATCCGCCGCTCAACACCATCCTTCAAAAACACTGCCGCAGTCACCTTGCGACCCGTTGGATCGGTTTCCAGCCGCACGACATTGGCCCCGGTGACGAGACTAACGCTGTCGCTATTCAACGCCGCAGTCAGTGGTCCAACCTCGGCATCGATCTTGCCGGAACCCGTATTGGGAAACGCATCCCAACCGGTCTTGGCGCGGCGAAGCCACTCATTGATGTCGATAGCCAGAGGAAGGCTGGATGGGTGGATCCCCGCCTCTTTCAAGCGAGCGCGCACGGCCGCTATGGCCGGCTCGTCGGGTACCGGCGGAAAACGGTAAGGACTGGTGCGCGGCGGCTCGGTGGGATCCTGCGAGGGGTCACCCCGCACCTTGAAAATCGCCTCGGCTCGCTCATACCATGGCTCGAGCTCCTCGTAGGTGATCGGCCATCCAGGCGAGGCGCCGTCCATATGGGGGCGAGGCGAGAAATCCTCGAGCCTGTAGCGGTACATGACTGCGCCGAAGAACTTGGAATTGCCTCCGACATAGTAGTAATTGCCGGGCAGGAAAGCCTGCCCATCGTCGCCGAGCCACTCTTCGGTCGAACGGTAGAAGCCCTCGAGAAATATCGCCCGGTCATCGCGTGCCTGGGGCGCGTCGCGCAGGTGCTCGCCACGTTCCAGAATCACGATGCGCCTGCCGGTGCCGGCCAGGCTGTAGGCCAGGGAAGCGCCTCCTACGCCCGACCCGATGATGACGATGTCAGCTGTTTGATCCACGTCGATGCCTCAGTCTATGCGTTGCTCATTGTCGGCATCGAACAGCACGATCTTGCCAGTATCGACCGCGAGGGTCGCCGAAGCGCGGGCTGCCACAGCCCTTGGCGGCACCCGGGCCGTAACCTCGACCCCGCCTGCCTGGAACAGGGCAAGCGTATCGGGGCCGGTAGGCTCGACAACGTCGATGTTTACCGCGACCGTCTGCGCGGCTTGCGCGCCGGCGACGCTGAACAACTCCGGACGGATGCCGACCAGGATATTGCGCCCAGCGTATTTGGCTGCCGCTTGTGAAGACAAAGGAATGCCCGAGAGGCGGGCCGCCGCCGCGCCTGGGATGTCGATCACAGCGGCCGGCCGGCCGTCTTCCACGTCAAGCCTCGCCGGAATGATGTTCATGGAGGGCGACCCGACGAACTTGGCCACATATACGTTCGCCGGCCGGTCGTAGACAGACTGCGGATCGTCGAGGTGCTGAACAACACCGTCTTTCATCACGGCCACGCGAGTGGCGAGCGTCATTGCCTCGATCTGGTCATGCGTGACGTATACGATCGTGGTTCCCAATCTTGCATGAAGACGCTTGATCTCGGTTCGCATGTCGACGCGCAACTTGGCGTCCAGGTTGGACAAAGGTTCGTCGAACAGGAACAGTTTGGGTTGGCGCACGATCGCGCGCCCCATTGCCACGCGCTGGCGCTGGCCGCCAGAAAGCTGCGAGGGCTTCCTGTCCAAAAGATGCGTCATCTGGAGCAAGTCTGCCGCGGTCTTGACCGCCTTGTCCCGCTCGGCTTGCGACACGCCGCGGATCTTCATGCCGAACTCGATGTTCTGGCGCACCGTCATCGTCGGGTATAGGGCATAGGACTGGAACACCATGGCGATATCCCTGTCTTTCGGTGACAGGTCGTTGACCACCTTGCCGGCGATGCGGATTTCTCCACCTGAGATGTTCTCGAGGCCGGCGATCATGTTGAGCAGCGTGGACTTCCCGCAACCCGAAGGTCCGAGCAGCACCAGGAAGTCGCCGGTGCCAATGGAGATGCTGACCTCCTTCAGGACTTCCAGTTCACCATAGAGCTTGCGGGCACGATCGATTTCAAGCGTTGACATGGCATCAGCCTTTCACGGCGCCGGCGGTCAGACCGCGCACGAAGTAGCGTCCAGCGACGACGTAGACGAAGAGAGTGGGAATGGCGGCAATCATGGCGGCCGCCATGTCGACATTGTATTGCTTGCGCCCCATCGTCACGTTGACGATGTTGTTGAGCGCCACGGTGATCGGCGATGACTGCCCTGCCGTGAACGACACGCCGAAAAGAAAGTCGTTCCAGATTTGCGTGAATTGCCAAATGCAGGAGACCACGATGATGGGGAGCGCGGTCGGCAACATCACCGAAAAGAAGATCCGGAAGAACCCGGCTCCGTCGATCTGCGCCGCGCGGGTCAATTCGTCCGGGATGGTGATGAAATAGTTTCGGAAGAACAGGGTCGTGAAGCTGATACCGTATACGGTGTGAACCAGCACGAGACCGGGAATGGTGCCCGAAAGGTGCAGGCGACCCAGCAGTTGCGCCATGGGCAGGATGACGGCCTGGAACGGCAGAAAGCAGCCGAACAGCAACAATCCGAATATGGCGTTCGCGCCTACGAAACGCCACTTCGTGAGAATATAGCCGTTTATCGCGCCTATCCCCGTGGACAAGATGACAGCGGGCACGACCATAAGGATGGAATTGATGAAGTAGGGCCGCAGTCCAGTGCAGGCCGTGCCAATGCAGGCCTCCTGCCACGCCTTGTTCCAAGCTTCGAAGGTGACCGCCTGGGGCATCCCGATGAAGGAGCCGCCATAAATTTCATCCAGCGACTTGAGCGAGGTGACGATCATCACCCAAAGCGGCATCAGGTAGAAGGCGGCGAGCGCGATTAGTGAGCCATATATGAAAAGGCGGCCAACCTGGTGTGAACGGCGCGCCGAACGTGCTTCAGTGTCCATTGCGGTCCTCCCTCAGTTCCGAATAGAGGTAGGGAACGATGATTGCCGCGACCGTCATCAGCATCATGATGGCGCTGGCGGCACCGACGCCCATCTGGTTGCGCCTGAAGGTTGCCGCAAACATGAAGGTGGAGGGCATCTCGGTGGCGCTGCCAGGCCCGGCATTTGTCAGGGCTAGCACCAGGTCGAAGCTCTTGATCGAAATATAACTCAAGAGGACGATCACGCTCAGAAAGGCCGGGCGCAGCATCGGCACTATGACGCTGAGATAGATTCGCGGCAGGCTGGCTCCCTCGATCTGGGCGGCCTTGATGATCGAAGTATCGATCGCCCGCAGCCCGGCAAGGAATATGGCCATCGCGAACCCGGTCGATTGCCAGACCGCCGCGATCACCACGCAGTAGATTGCAAAGCTGGGTTGCGTGATCCAGTCGAAGACGAAGCCCGTCCAGCCGAGCTCGTTGATCACCTTCTGCAGGCCGAGGTCCGGGTTCAAGATCCACTTCCAGGCTGTGCCCGTGACAATGAACGACAAGGCCATAGGATAGAGGTAGACGGCTCGCAGGAATCCCTCGGCGCGCACCTTCTGATCCAGAAGAATGGCCAGGAACAAGCCGAGCGCGATCGTGATGGCTAGGAACAGCGCCGTAAAGATGAAGAGGTTGGCAACAGCAGTATGCCAGCGTGGGGTTGACCACAAACGGGCGTACTGCTCGAGCCCGACGAAGTCGAACTTCGGCACCATCTGGGATGAGGAGACCGAAATCCACGCTGTCCAAACTATGAAGAGATAGACAGCGATCAGAACGGCCAGCAGGCTAGGCGACAGGACGAGTCTTGGCAGCCATAGGTCCAATTTATTCTTGAGTGACATTGTACCGACCAAGCCTCCCTATTGCCGACTGAGGTTAGAAGACAATGACCTGCCGGGATATTTCCCGGCAGGTTTGGTCTGAACGTGGTCAGCGAGCGTTGCTGATCCCATCGACTAGAGCCTGAACGGCGTCCTTGGACGACATGTCGGTGACGAAGAACTTGCCGACGACGTCGGTGAAGACGCCAGCGAATTGGGGCTGAGCGGCAAAGCCGTCCGTCAGACCGCCGAGCATCGCGCCGCTCTTCACTGCCGCCTCGCGATCGGCATAGCTGCGCTTCGCGCAGTCATCGAAACTGTCGACTGGAACGTCTGAGCGAGCAGGGATCGAACCCTTGAACAGGTTGAACTGCTTTTGCACCTCGGGATCCATGATCGATTCCGCCCAAGCGTCCTGGCCAGCCGTGGTCACAGCATCATCGACTTTGAACATGCCGAAGGCATCGATCACGAACTTGAAATTGGGCTTATCGGTCGGCGTGGGGAAACAAAGGAAGTCGACGCCCGGCTTCAGGCCTTTGGCGAGGAACTCACCCTTGGCCCAGTCACCCATGACCTGCATTGCGGCCTTGCCATCCGCGACCATCCCCGTTGCAACGGCCCAGTCACGTCCAGTGAAGCCGTCATCGACAAGCCCGCGGACCTTCCTCAACTTGTCGAACGTCGCGATCATCTCGGGACTGGAGAGGGCGCCCTCATCCAGGTCGATCACTGCCTTCTTGTAGAACTCGGGGCCGTTCACATCCACCAGGATAGCCTCGAAGACCTCAACGATCTGCCAGCTCTCGTCGCCCATTGCGAGCGGGATCACACCTGCGGCCCGCAGCTTGTCGCCGTCGGCGATCAACTCGTCCCACGACTTCGGTTCTTTGACGCCGGCCTTATCGAAAACGGCCTTGTTCGCCCAAAGCCAGTTCTGCCTGTGCATGTTGATCGGGACGGAAATGAAATCGTCTCCGTTTTTGACGAAGGCGAGCAGCTGCGGGGCGAGTGCCTTGTCCCAGCCGTTCTTGGTGTAGAGGTCGTTGAGAGAGCGCAGGACGCCCTGCTTGCCCCAGTCGAGCCCTTCGTAGCCAAGGAACTGCATCGTTGCCGGCGGGTTCCCTGCGGCAAGACGGGTGCGCAGAGCCTGCAGCGCGTTGGCGCCACTGAGACCGCCCACCGCGCTATCTTCCCAGGTGTAACCCTTGGAAGCCAGTTTGTCAGTGATGACCTTGAGCGCTTTGACCTCGCTTTCGGACACCCAGTGATGAATGCCTTCGACCTTGCCCTTGCTTTCGGCCATCGCCGCGACGGGCATGAAGGCGATCGAGGCGGCTAGGATGGTGGTGAGCTTCATTGTAGTTCCCCTTGTTGCTTGCGTTGGTGGCTTGATGATCCGGCACGACCCTGTCGGGCACGTACCGGGGCGGTCACGCATCAGAAAGGTTCGGCTGCCGATGCGTATGGAACGTTGCGCCGGCCAAAGCGGCGAACGCGGATGTTGGACTGCTCGGCGTGGCCGGCAAAACCCTCCATGATGCAGAGACGTGAGCTGTACTGGCCGACCAGGGCGGATGCTTCATCCGTCTCAATGCGCTGGTAGGTGCAGGTTTTGAGGAACTTGCCGACCCATAGCCCGCCTGTGTATCGGGCCGCCTTGTTCGTAGGCAACGTGTGGTTGGTCCCGATAACTTTGTCGCCGAAGGACACGTTGGTGCGGGCGCCCAGAAACAGAGCGCCATAGTTCCTCATTCTGTCCAGGAAATAGTCTGGATCACGCGTCATGACCTGTACGTGCTCGGAAGCGATCCGGTCCGCCTCCGCCACCATCTCATCGAGCGTGTCGCACAGGATGATCTCGCCGTAATCTTCCCAAGCCTTGGCGGCGACTGCCGCGGTTGGCAGTATCTTGAGCAACCGCTCGATCTCATCGAGCGTGTCACGGGCGAGCTTCTCGGAATTGGTGATCAGCAGGGCGGGAGAGTTGACACCATGCTCCGCTTGGCCAAGCAGGTCGGTAGCCACGATCTCACCGTCGACGCTATCGTCGGCAACCACTAGGGTCTCGGTCGGACCCGCGAAGAGATCAATGCCGACCTTGCCGAACAGCAATCGCTTCGCCTCGGCGACGTAAGCATTGCCGGGACCGGCCAGAATATCGACAGGAGCGATCGTCTCGGTACCGTAGGCCATCGCCGCGATGGCCTGGACACCGCCAAGGCAATAAATCTCGTCCGCACCGGCAAGGGCTTGGGCGGCGACAATCTTCTCGGCGATCTTGCCCTGAAATGGCGGTGCGCAAGTGATGACGCGTTCGCACCCTGCCACGCGGGCGGTCAACACCGTCATGTGAGCGGAGGCGAGCAGCGGATATTTGCCACCCGGGACATAACATCCGACATTCTGGATCGGTATGTTCTTATGCCCCAATATCACGCCCGGCAGCGTCTCGATCTCTAGATCGCGAAGCGTGGCGCGCTGGGCTTCGGCGAATTTGCGTATCTGGTCCTGGGCGAAATCGAGATCTTCGCGCTCGCGCTTTGTCAACGCGTTGATGCATCCGTCGATCTCGGCCTTGGTCAGGCGATAGCTATCCCGGTCGAACTTGTCGAAGCGGTTGGACAATTCGCGCACTGCCGCGTCGCCCCCTTTCTCGACTTGTGCCAGCAATGCCTGGACTGTCGCAGTGACTGCAGGCTGGCCATCGTCTGCGACACTGCCTTGGGCGGGCTTGACGGTGCGTATCATGGCAATAACTCTTCATTTGCGGGCGCCTGCGCGCCGCATCATCAATGTGGTGGATGGCGAAGTGCGAGGGCGGCGCTTGACCTACCCTCGCGTCAATTTGCTAGAGGTGCTGTTCGCGTGCACGCATCTGGGCGTAAGCGGCCTGCTCTTTTTCGTAGTAGGCTGGCGATGGGAAATCCCACCAGCCGGTGGCGAACGGCCCCGCAGCGTCACGCGACACGATGACTTCGACGAGAGCAGGCCCGCCGCATTCCAAGGCTGCCTTCAGGCTACTTTCGAGATCTTCATCCTTCTCGACTTTCCAGGCCTCGAGCCCGAACGCCCGCGCCGAAGCCGTGATATCGGCCGAATAGGGCTGGCCATTGCCGGAGTGATGGGTAAATTCGGAAGCAATGTGACGGCCCATGAATTTGCGCTGACCGCCGCGGATCGACATGTAGCCCGAGTTGTTCAACACGAGGAACACCACATTGATGCCGTTCATCACGGCAGTGCCCATTTCGGGCAGCGACATCATGAAGTCGCCGTCGCCAACGATCGCCACGACCTGACGATCCGGGCATGCGAGCTTGGCGCCCAACGCCGCCGGCACCGCCCAGCCCATCGGTGAATAGGAGCCGGAGGTCAGATGGGTACGCGGCTCGTAGACCGGGAAGCTTTGCTTCACCGAACCCTGGGTGTTGCCCGAACCGACAACCACGATACCATTGCGGTCAAGGACCTTGCGCAAAGCGACCAGCGGGCGCTGCGATGTGAAGGGCGTTTCGCGGCTGTTTTCGCGCGGCGACACCTGGGCGATCCAGTCGGCCTTCGCCTTCTGGACGTCGGCTAGGAACGTCTCGCGTTTCGCCAGAGCCTTCTTGGCATCGGCCTCCGACAGCAACGCCAGAATTGCCTCCAACGCGACCTTTGCGTCTGAAACGATGCCAACCTCGGTCGGATAGGTTTTGCCGATCTCACGCGGGTCAAGATCAATGTGGATGAGCTTGCCCGGTGGGATCGAGAACGAAACGCCCTTGGCGTAGGAGGACGCCGACCAATCTGTGAAGCGGCAGCCTACCGAGATCACGACGTCAGCGGACGCGGTGATCTTGTTGCCGCATGTCGTGCCAGTCTGGCCGACCGCGCCGATGAAGAGCTCATGATCTTCCGATATGGCGCCCTTGCCGTTCCAGGTGATCGAAACCGCCGCGCCGAGCCGTTCGGCCAAACGCGTCAATTCGTTCGAAGCGTTGGCCGTGATGGCGCCGCCTCCGGCGACGATGACCGGCCGTTCGGCGTTCAATAGAAGCTTTACCGCCGCTTCGATCGCGCTCGGGTCCGGGTAGGCCAAACCGATCGGCAGGCGCTTGTCCAACGGATGAATGCTGACGTCCGCCGCCTCGACCTGCACGTCCATCGGCACCTCGACGTGCACGGGGCCTGGACGGCCGGTGAGCATCTCGTTGAAGGCACGATGCATAATGGTCGGCAGAACCTCGACGGATTGCGCCTGCCAGGCGCGCTTGGTCACCTGCTCGGTGATGCGCGCAAAGGCGTTGTCCTGCTGGCGTTCGATCTCCTGCATGGTGCCGTGGCCGTGCATGTAGGTCTGTGGCGAGCCCGAGACATAGAACAATGAAGTCGAGTCGCAATAGGCTGTCGCAAGGCCAATGATCGTATTGGTAGCGCCGGGCCCGACCGACGTGGAACATGCCATGGGCTTGCCGCTGGCGCGGAAATAGCCGTCCGCCATGTGAACGGCGCTCTGTTCATGCATGACCTGGATGAAGGGCAGTTGCGAGCCGTCCTCCAGAAAAGCATCGAACAGGGCCCAGATGCCATGTCCAGGTACGCCAGCCACATATTCGACGCCATATTCCTTGAGCGCTCTTGCGACGATCTGCCCACCGGTCAGTTTCATTGTTCGACCCTCTCGTCTTTGGTTGGCGAGGCGATTGTGGATATGCTCCTCTCCATACACCTAGTAAGCAGTCATCTGGGGCCGCGCGACAAGTTCGCAGGGTAGGTTTATTCGACGCGATGTGACGCACTGAGAAAGAAGTATTGCGGCATAAAGGACCGGGCAGTTTCCGGCAGCCGGGAAAGTCAATCGGATGGGGAGGGCATTTCGATTGGCAGCCATCAGGGCGCAATGTGACGCGACAGAAGCCACACGTCGCGTACGAATTCGAGCGGGCGCGCAGTTCCCCCTGGGCTAGCGATATGCCTTGATTGCTTATGTGGGCAATCGGCTTGCTACGGTCGCGGCCATCAGCAACCTGAGTAAGCTCTCAGCTTGGCGCGGCGCAAGCCTTGGCAAAGGTCAGGAACCGCCAACCGTCTCGATCCGGGCAGGGATCTGGCATTCGACGATGGATAGCGCCTGAACCCGGTGGTGAATTCGAACGTGAGGCCAACAATGAGGACGAAGCGCAACCAGATCATCCTGCATGCACTCGTGGCGCGATACGGCACGCTTGCCCTTGATCTGGATATTGCGCGCAAGCTCGGCTTCGACGGGCTGGAAGCCTCTGGCGCGAAGATCCGCGCTTTTCTGGATGCCGGATTCACCGCCCAGGAGCTGCGGCGCTTGGTCGGTGACACCTTCATTCCAGGCATTGGATTCCTTCTCGATGTGGAACGCCATGGCGCTGACCGCAAGGCATTGCTGAAGGATGCAGAAGAGTTGACGGAACTCGCCGCTTCGGTTGGATCAAAGGGCATTCAGGTCATCACCGGTCCAATCAGTCTCGCGGCTCTCGATCCCGAGGCCAGCACGAAGTACCCGGATCTCTACCGAGGCGTTGTCGGGCTGCCGGTTGAAGAGCAAGTCGACATCACAGCGTCCGGACTGGCAGCCGTTGCCGACATTGCCGCCCAACGGAACCTAGTTATCTACCATGAGGCCCTGTCCTGGACGCCACTCAACACCATTGACAGGCAGCTTCTCACAATAAGGAAGGCGGCGCGCGACAACATACGCCTCGTGCTTGATTTTTGGCACTGCTACACCTCCGGCGATGGCCCGGAACGTATTTCACAATTGGACAAAGACCTCATCTACGGAGTTCACATTTGTGACTCTCTTCCGTTCACCGGCGGCATCCCCAACGAGCCTGTTCTTCGCGACGTCGAAACGGGCAAGGGCGCATTGAACCTCAGAGAATGGGTGGCCGCGGTGAAATCGACCGGCTACGACAGCTGGTGGAGTTGCGAGCTGTTCTGCAACAAGCAGCATCAGATGGACAGCTACGATGTGGCGCGCGAGATGAAAATCCTGATGCAGGATCTTGTCGGCTCCTAGGCTTGACCGACCCGTCATCCGGCAACATCGGACCGACGGCTGCGAAAATTTTGTCGCAGTTCTCAGGCTATGCGGTGGATAACTGTGCCTTGGCGTCGAAATGGTTCGAGGGTGTCGGTATCAAGCTGGCGCCCAGCGAGAATATGATCGATCGCGTCAGGTCCCGAAACTTGAAAGGGGGCGGTTTTCGCTACGCTCTCGGCCGTGGCGACAACCACCCGCGCCGCGCTTCGACGGCACATGACACGTCTTATTTCGGCGTCGGCGATGTCAAATGCTGTCAAGCCGACGGAAGCATGGACCGCGCAATCGGCAACAAAGAAGATGTCGGCGTTGAACTGCTCCAATTGTGAAAGGGCGACAGTTCCAAGAGTGCATCCTTTGTCTTGGTCGAACGAGCCGCCCAAAAGAATTGCGCTCGCTTGACGGTGCCCTTCCAGTGCAGTCGCGACGCGTGGGGAATTTGTCACAATCGTCAACGACATGTCGCGGGGTAAGGCGGTGGCGAAGGCAACGCAAAGGGGTGCATGGTCCATCATGATCGTTGCGCTAGGTTGTATGAGCTTCGCTGCGGCAGCAACCACCGGCGCGAGATCCGTGGCCGAGATCTTCAACCGCTCGGGGCCGGCTTGGGCTCCCGATCCCCTTGCCAGCGCCCCGCCATAGACCCTGCGGCAGAGTCCGGCTCTGGCAAGATCGCGCAGGTCGCGGCGCACAGTGTCTTCAGAGACACGAAATTCAAGAGCCAGCGCGTTGGCCAGGACCTTGCCATGCTCGGCCAGTCTATCGCGAATGATCGCCTGGCGTTCTTCTGCAAGCATCATTCGAAAATCCTTGAGACGATCATGTGCGACTTTCTTCGTTTCAGGCAGCGGATATAAATCCCAAGAGCCTCACGCTGCAATGTCATCGTGAACCGGCATCGCGCCTGATCTACGAATAGAGCACTCCCTGCGGGGACGCCACTAGTCGATCCTGCCGACGCGCTTTCTGCCTGCGGCAAATGGCAGAACGCGCGCGCGTTGACTTCTCTGTGGCGCCCGGCGTTCTTGCCGCGATTCCATTCCGCCGTTGCGGTGACGGTGATGAAGATCTCGGCTCCCATTTTCTGGCGGATCGGACGGCCTCACCGATCGCATCACTGTGCGTCACTCATTGGCGCCGTGCGAACTTGTCGCTCGATTTAGCGAATGGAAGGATGCGTTCAATCGTTCCGCAGCGCAGCCGACTGTCGGATTGAGCGAGTGCGGCACCGGTCTCCCGACCGGTCCGGAGATGAATGCGCAGGGATATTCATGAACCTTCTGACAGATGACATCCCCCGCAAACCTCGCCTTCGCGCGGGTATGGTGGGAGGAGGGCGAGGATCCTTCTTTGCAAGCAGGCATCGAACTGCCATGCGGCTCACCAATCGTTTCGAACTGGTGGCAGGCGTGTTTTCGTCCAATCGACAAACCAGCATTGAAGCTGGAGAGGCGCTGGGGGTGGCTGCGGACCGCAACTACTTCAGTGTCAGTGACATGGCAGCCACGGAAGCGGCGCGCGATGATGCAATAGAAGTTGCGATTATCGTTACGCCCAACCATCTCCATTTCGAACCGTGCAAATCGTTTCTCGAAGCGGGCATCCCCGTCATCTGCGAAAAGCCGCTGGTCCATTCATCAGAGCAAGCGCGCGAGCTCCAGCACATCGCGGCCGCAAACGACACGTTCTTTGCCGTGACATACACCTATACAGGCTATCCAATGGTCCGCGATGCTCGCGCTCGCATCCGCGCAGGCGAAATCGGGCAGGTTCGCTTCATGCATGTGGAGTATCTGCTCGAATGGCTGGTCAACGACCCCTCGAAGCTGGGCAAGGGCGGCATTTGGCGCGGCGACCCCGTAAAGGCGGGACCGACCGGCGCGCTGGGGGATATCGGAACACACGCCTTTAACATCCTCGAATTCGTTTCCGGACTCCGGTGCACCGCACTCAACGCCAACTTGCTGCGAACCGTTGATACCTTCGGGCTGGATGACACTGACGTGATCCAGTTGGAATTCGAGGGCAACGCCAACGGGCTTTTATGGTCCTCACTTGCCGCTCCGGGCCACCGCAACGGGCTGCGCTTCAAGATCGTTGGCTCGAAAGCGACCCTCGAATGGCGGCAAGAGGCACCGGAGACCCTCACTATGTTCCGCCTGGGCGAAAGCGACCTGACCTATCGGCGCGGCCATGCCGACATATCCCCAGACGCGAAACTTGCGACCAGTCTGCCGGCGGGCTCTCCTGAGGGCTACCTCGAGGCTCTTGCGGTCCTGTACGACGACTATGCGAATGCGCTCGAAGCCGGCCCAAATTGGCGAGGAGCGCTCCCGGTGCCGGTCGCGGATATTTACGAAGGTTTGAGGGGCGTTCTGCTTTCCGAGATCAGCATCAGGTCTTCAGCGTCAAAATCCTGGGTTCCGTTCCCCAGTTCCTGAAGTAGCCGAAATGTCAACAACGGTGAACGATCGTCCGGTGAATCCGGTGCCGGTTGCGCTCATCTCTTAGTCGAACGAAGCCGTGAGGGCCGGAACAAAAAGGGACTGAACAACGTGGATGAGATCGCACGCGACGCTTACGCAGTACTGCTGCCCGCCTTTGACAAGGTTGAGTTCACCGAAGCGTCGAAATCTTTCTTCGCTGCCGGTGGCGTCGCTTCTCTCCTCGGATCGACGCGCGAGGAATATGTGGCGCGGCGCATGTCGCCAGGAAGAAAGCGAACGGAAACACGGCAGCTTCTCATGGACTACCACGACAACGCGCGGGCGGTTGCCGGCGACGTGCTGATCGCAATCGATTACGAACTGGGAGGGGTCCACCGCCTCCATGACCTGGGACCCCAGCTTCCTCATCCGCGTGAGGTGCTGGAGATGAAAGAGGCCGAGATCGAGCACTTTGGCGTTGAGGCCGCTCGCGCCGCGAGATCCTGCGGCATCAACTTCTTCCTGGCACCTGTTGTCGACCTCGTGACCGGAAACAACGCGTGGCTGCGTGACCGCACTTTTTCCGTGGATAGCGACGTCGTCAGTCGCGCCGCGTCGGCATTCATCCGAGGCGTACAGAGCCAAGGCGTCGCAGCAACAGCAAAGCACTTTCCTGGCCATCCCCATGTGCCGGTCGATCCGCACGATAGCGCGACTGTCACGGTCACTGCCTCGCTGGAGGATCTCAGACCCAATTTGAGATGCTTCGACGCGGCCATTGCCGCGGGTGTGCGCGCCATCATGAC
>NZ_RZOJ01000460.1:0-4654 GCF_003998845.1 Mesorhizobium sp. M4A.F.Ca.ET.022.05.2.1
GCTCAGATAGCGACGCGCAAGAAGACGATCTATGCCCGCTCGCTCAACCAGGACGCCTATATGCGCGCGCTGGAGCGCTCCGAGCTCGTCTTCGGCATCGGCCCGGCCGGCACCGGCAAGACCTATCTGGCGGTGGCGCATGCCGCCATGCTGCTCGAACGCGGCATGGTCGAGCGCATCGTGCTGTCGCGGCCGGCGGTCGAAGCCGGCGAGCGGCTGGGCTTCCTGCCCGGCGACATGAAGGAGAAGGTCGATCCATATCTGCGGCCGCTCTACGACGCGCTTTACGACATGATGCCGGCCGACAAGGTCGAGCGGGCGATCGCCGCCGAAGTGATCGAGATCGCGCCGCTGGCATTCATGCGCGGCCGCACCTTGGCGCACGCCGCTGTCATCCTCGACGAAGCGCAGAACACCACGCCGATGCAGATGAAGATGTTCCTCACCCGTCTCGGCGAGAATTCGCGCATGATCGTCACCGGCGATCCGACCCAGATCGACCTACCGCCGAACACCAAGTCCGGCCTTGTGGAGGCGCTCCGCATCCTCGACGGCGTAACCGGCATGGTGACGGTACGCTTCAACGAGGGCGACGTCGTCAGGCATCCGCTGGTCGCCGAGATCGTCAAGGCCTATGACCGCGACGGCAAACTGGCCAGGGGCCTGGGCGCGGAAAGCTGACGAAAAAGCCGCATGGCTGAAGACAGGAAACCCGGCGGCCTGCCCGTCGACATCGATATTTCGATTGAGGCCGGCGACTGGCCCGATGAGATGGCGCTGACGCGCCTGGTCGATCGCGCCGCAGCTGCCGCCTTTGCCGAAACCGGCATCGAGGGCGCTTCCGAGCTGAGCATCGTCTTTGCCGACGACGCTCGTATCCGCACGCTCAACGCCGGCTGGCGCGGCAAGGACAACCCGACCAACGTCTTGTCTTTCCCTGCCTTTCCGCTATCGAAGGACGGTCCGCTGCCGCCGATGCTGGGCGATATCGTGCTCGCCGCCGAGACAGTCGCACGGGAAGCGGCACTGGAAGACAAGCCCGTGGCGAACCATATCACCCATCTCGTCATCCATGGCCTGCTGCATTTGCTGGGCTACGATCACGAGACCGACGCCGAGGCCGAGGAGATGGAAGCGATCGAGCGCGCCGCGCTTGCGAGGCTTGCCATTCCCGATCCCTACGCGTAACTAAAAAGACCAATTGACCGGACGACGATGAACGACAAACCAGAGACTGCCGCCCGCCCCGACGCCGGCAGTGCGGCCAAGCCTTCCGAAAAGACGGAAGAGGGCTCGAGTCCGAGTACCACGACCGGCAGCATCGCCAGCGAGCCATCGCCTGCCGGTCCTTCCCTGTTCGATCGCGTGCTTGGCCTGTTCAGGCAGCGTAACGGAACCAGCCTGCGCGAGGAGATAGCGGACGCGCTGGCCGAAACGGCGAGCGACGCCGGCGCCTTCTCGCCCGGCGAGCGCGCCATGCTCAACAACATCCTGCGCCTGCGCGAGGTGCGCGTCGAGGACGTCATGGTGCCTCGCGCCGACATCGAGGCGGTCGAGATCACGACGACGCTGGGCGATCTTCTCGGCCTTTTCGAACAGTCCGGCCATTCCCGTATGCCGGTCTATTCGGAGACGCTCGACGACCCGCGCGGCATGGTCCATATCCGCGACGTGCTGGCCCACATCACCAAGCTGGCTCGCGTCAAGAAGGGACGCACCAGCCGCAAGACCCCGGCGGCGACGCTTCTCGACCTCGCCCAGGTCGATCTCGCCCGCACCATCGGCGAGCTCAACCTGATCCGCCCGGTGCTGTTCGTACCGCCCTCCATGCTCGCTTCCGACCTGATGGGGAGGATGCAGACAACGCGCACCCAGATGGCGCTGGTGATCGACGAGTATGGCGGCACCGACGGTCTCGCCTCTCTGGAAGACATCGTCGAGATGGTGGTCGGCGACATCGAGGACGAACATGACGACGACGAGCCGATGATCACCCAGACCGGCGAGGGCAACTTCATCGTCGATGGCAAGGCCGAGATCGACGAGGTCGCCAAGATGATCGGCGAGGATTTCACTGCCGGCGAGCATGGCGAATATGTCGACACCATCGGTGGCATGATCTTCAACACGCTGGGCCGGGTGCCTGCCCGCGGCGAGGTGGTGCAGGCCATCCCCGGCTTCGAATTCCACGTGCTCGACGCCGATCCGCGCCGTGTCAAGCGCGTGCGCATCGTGCAGATCCAGAAGGGCGAGCGCCGCCGCCGCACCGCCCGCGCCGAGCAGGCCTGAAATCTGCCCCCATGATCTCAGCATCGAGGGCTGGCACCGGTAACACAGATAACATCAGATTGCGCTTATCGATGTTTGGAGCGCGGACCGCGGCCTGATAAATCTTTTGCCGTGATTCGCGCGACTCGGAAGCCTGTATGCAGCGCCTGGCCGGCCGGATAATTCTGCTGTGGGGGTGGCGGCGGGCGCTGGTGGCGTTTCTCGCCGGAGCGCTGGCGGTCCTCGCCCAGGCGCCCTACGATTTCTTCGCCGTCTGCTTCATCTCGTTTCCGCTGCTGGTCTGGCTGATCGATGGCGCGACCGGCGAAGCCTCCGATGGCTGGCTGGGGCGGCTGAAACCAGCCTTCGCCATCGGTTGGTGGTTCGGTTTCGGCTATTTCCTCGCCGGCCTGTGGTGGATCGGCCAGGCGTTGCTGGTCGAAGCCGACAGCTTCGCCTGGGCCTTGCCCTTCGCGGTGGTCGGCATCCCCTTCGCGCTCGCATTCTTCTACGGTTTCGCCACGGTCGTGGCGCGGCTGCTCTGGAGCAACGACATCGGCCGCATCGCCGCGCTCGCCTTCGGCTTCGGCCTGACGGAATGGCTGCGCGACTTCCTGTTCACCGGCTTTCCGTGGAATGCCATCGGCTATGCGGCGATGCCGGTGCCGTTGCTGATGCAGAGCGTCTCGGTGACCGGCATGATCGGCATGAACACGCTCGCCGTCTTCGTCTTTTCGCTGCCCGCTCTCGTCGCGGCGCGCCGCCAGCTTCGCCTGGGTTTCGCGCTGCTCATACTGCTTGTCGCCGCCCATGTCGGCTTCGGCTATGCCAGGCTCGCCGCCCGGGTCGAGCCGGCGACCCGTTCGGTCGATGTCCGAATCGTGCAGCCGGATGTCGACCTCAGCGAAAAATGGGACGCTTCGGTTCGCGACCGCATCTTCGCCACCTTGCTCGGCCTGTCGGGAAAGGCGCCAGAATCCGGCCATGCCAAGCCGCAGCTGATCCTGTGGCCGGAGACCTCGGTGCCGTTCCTCTTCACCGAGCGTCCGGACGCGCTGACCGCGCTGGGCGACATGCTCGGCGAGGGCCAGATGCTGATCGCCGGCGTCGTCCGCGAAGAGGGCGGCTCGGCGGCGGGCGCCGGCAGCCGCTATTACAATTCCGTGGTGGCGATCAACGACAAGGGCGAGATCACCGACGCCGTCGACAAGATCCATCTGGTGCCCTTCGGCGAATATCTGCCTTTCGCCGACCTGTTCGACCGCTTCGGGGTCGAACAACTGGTCGCCGGCCCGATGAATTTCGCGCCCGGCAACGTGCGCCATCCGATCGCGCTGCCGGACGGCGTGCGGGCGCTCCCCTTCATTTGCTATGAAGTCATTTTCCCCGACCTTGTGACGGTTGACGCAGCGTCATCTCAGCTTATTGTGAACGTCACGAACGATGCGTGGTTCGGCGACACGCCGGGACCATACCAGCACTTCAGGCAGGCCCAGATTCGCGCGGTGGAGAATGGATTGCCTTTGTTGCGCGCGGCTAACAATGGCATTTCCGCCATTGTCGACTCGCGCGGCCGCATTGTCGACGCGCTCGCAGTCAACACGCGCGGTGCCATTGACGCACGCGTACCGATCTCTGGGCGCGCCCTCATTTCTGCCGATCGGCGGCGCATTAACGGATTGCTGATCATGTTCCTGTTCGCGCTGGGAGCCCTCGCATGGAATGTAAGGCAGCGGCTACGGGTGAATTGACAGCCGACACATTAGAAACTCATACTGTAAGCGCCTGAAATTTCTCGAAGTCGGTTGGAGGTTCTGTTGGGGCAGTTGGCTCCGGCTTCGTTTGGGCAAGAAAAAATAGAAAAAGCCGGAAAAATTCGGCGAGGAGAAAATGACAGAAGAAAACAAGAAAAAGCCGAATCCGATCGACATCCATGTCGGAAGTCGCATCAGGCTTCGGCGAAATATGCTTGGAATGAGCCAGGAGAAGCTGGGTGAGAATCTCGGCATCACGTTTCAACAGATCCAGAAGTACGAGAAAGGCACCAACCGGGTCGGCGCCAGCCGCTTGCAGGCCATAGCGTCCATCCTCAGCGTGCCCGTAGCCTTCTTTTTCGAGGATGCCCCGGGTCAGGAGGCCGTGGGCAACCGAGGATTTGCCGAAGACGCGTCGATGGCTTTCGCCGTCGAATTCTGCGGCAGTCCGGAAGGGCTTCAACTCAACCGCGCCTTCGTCAAGATTGCCGACGTCAAGGTGCGTCGCAGGATCATCGATCTGGTGAAATCGCTTTCTACCGACGACGCCGACTGATCCAGGGGCTTGTGCCACCGACGGCGCCCCGTCGGTGGTGGCACAAGACAAACTGTGCTCACATTCATGCCAGAAC
>NZ_RZOJ01000461.1:0-4611 GCF_003998845.1 Mesorhizobium sp. M4A.F.Ca.ET.022.05.2.1
GAATTGGCGCTCTGCACCCGCGCGGCGCGATCGTGAGCAGCACTGCATTTGTGGTAGACCGGGACCTTGTACGGCACCGAGATGATCACGCCGCGAATGTTCTCGGCCGCAGTTATGCCGGCCCAGAAGGTGTCGAAATCCTCCGGGCGGCAGCTCAGCGGCACCATCAGGCTATCGAGCCCTTTCTGCTCGAATATCTCGTTGAACATGCCGGGGCTCTTCGCATGGCCAACGGGATGGGCCAGCATGACGAAGACGTCGGCCTTGCCGGTACCGCGCATTGGTTCATTCCTTTCCGTTAGACAGTTCATGGGCGCTGAGGATCTCGAGCGCCTTGACGAGGGACGAGTGGTCGGCTTCGGCGCCGCCTGCCCGGGCCGAGCAGGCATTCATCAGCTGTTGCGCCGTCGCCGTGCTCGGCAGCGCCACGCCGAGCGCGCGGGCGCTTTCGAGCGCAAGGTTGAGATCCTTCTGGTGCAGCCGGATGCGGAAGCCCGGCGCGAAAGTCCGCGCGATCATGCGCTCGCCGTGCACTTCGAGCACGCGAGACGAGGCGAAGCCGCCCATCAGCGCGCCGCGCACCTTGGCCGGGTCGCAGCCGGCCTTGCTGGCGAAGACCAGCGCCTCGGCCACCGCCTCGATGTTGAGCGCGACGATGATCTGGTTGGCGATCTTGCAGGTCTGGCCGGCGCCGTTCTTTTCGCCTATCAAGGTGGTGTTCTTGCCGAGCTTCTCGAAGATCGGCAGCGCCCGCTCGAACTCGGCGGCCGGCCCGCCGACCATGATGGTGAGGCTCGCCACCCTGGCGCCGACCTCGCCGCCCGAGACCGGAGCGTCGAGATAGCCGGCTCCGGCCTCTCGAATCCTTGCCGCGAATTCCGCCGTGGCGATCGGACTGATCGAGCTCATGTCGATGACCAGCTTGCCGGCCGACAGTCCCTCTAGCGCGCCGTTCTGTCCGAGCAGGACGCGCTCCACGTCCGGCGTGTCGGGCAGCATGGTGATGACGATTTCGGATGCTCGGGCAACCTCGGCAGGGGAGGCAACAACCGACGCTTGCAGATCTTTCGGGAGAGGAGAGCGGTTCAGAACCGTGACGATCTCGTATCCGGCATCGGCGAGATGTCGCGCCATCGGTGCTCCCATGACGCCAAGCCCGATAAAGCCAATTTTCATGTGCCAACTCCTGTGCGGCGTCTAAGCGACTTGCAGCTCAAGCGAGGCGTATGATATAGGACATCATACAAATTTCAATGCACCTTCTTCTCATGGGAGACGATCGCAAATGCAGGAGCGCGTCAATTCGCTGAAGGCCGCCATTTCTGCCGGCCGAGCCCATATCGGCATCTGGTGCTCGCTGGCTTCCGCCCTCACCACCGAGATCGTCGCCGGCTCCGGAGCCGGCTGGGTCCTGGTCGACGGCGAGCACAGTCCCAACCATCTGCGCAGCATCATGGCGCAGCTTCAGGTGATGGGCGGCTTCGACAGCGAGGCGGTCGTGCGGCTACCCTCCGACGACGCCAGCCTGATCAAGCAGGCAATGGACATCGGCGGCCGCAGCCTGATGATCCCGAACGTACGGACAGCGGATCAGGCGCGTTCCATCGTCGCGGCGATGACCTATGCCCCGGGCGGCTTCCGTGGTTTTTCGGTCGGCCACCGCGCCAACGCCTTCGGCCGCATCGCCGGCTATCATGCCAAAGCGCGGGAACAGCAGCTTCTCGCCGTGCAGATCGAGGACGAAACCGGCGTCGCCAATGCCGCCGCGATCGCAGCCGTGGATGGCGTGGACGTCCTTTTCGTCGGCCCCGGCGACCTCTCGACCAACATGGACGCGATGGGCAATCCTAATGCCTCCCATGTCCAGGAGGCGATCGCCTCGGTGCGCAGGGCCGCCACCGCGGCGGGCAAGGCCAGCGGCATCCTGGCGCCGGTGAAGGCCGACGCCGACCGCTATTTGACAGATGGCTTCACCATGGTCGCCGTCGGTTCTGACCTTAGCCTGCTGGCACGGGGCTCGGATGCCCTGATCGCCTCGTTCAACCACTAGGAAAAGTCATGGCGATCCCCCCTTACAAAGCGCCATCGCGCACCGCCTACGACATCGTCATCGTCGGCGGCGCGGTCATCGGTTCGTCGACGGCCTACTGGCTGACCCAGGCGCTGGGCAATGGCGCCTCGATCCTCGTGGTCGAGCGCGACTCGAGCTACGAATTCTCCTCGACGGCGCTCTCCACCAGCGCCATCCGCCAGCAATATTCCAATCCGATCAACGTCAAGATCAGCCAGTTCGGCATCGAGATCATCCGCGGCTTCCAGGAGCGCATGGCGCCCTTCTACAAGGACGAGCCGGCGCCCGACCTCGGCTTTCGCGAGCACGGCTATCTCTACTGCTGCTCGCCCGAAGGCGTGGACGCGGCGCGCGAGCGCGTCGACCTGCAGCGCAGTCTCGGCGCCTACACCGTCTTCCTCAAGCCAGGTCCGCTGAAGGAGCGTTTTCCCTGGCTCAATGTCGAGGATCTCGGCGGCGGCTCCTGGGGCTCGCGGGAAGAGGGCTGGTTCGATTCCATGGGCATGATGAACGGCTTCCGCCGCGCCGCTCGCGCCAGCGGCGTCGAATACATCGACAACGCCGTGACCGGACTGGATCTCGCCGATGGGCGGGTTGTTTCAGTCCGTCTCGCGACAGGTCAGACGGTCGCCTGTGGAACCCTGGTCAACGCCGCCGGCCCGCGCGCGCAGCAGGTCGCGGCGATGGCTGGCCTGTCGATCCCGGTGGCGCCCTACAAACGCTACAGCTTCGTCTTCGCCAGCGCCAATCCGATCCCCGGCCGCATGCCCAATGTCATCGACCTCTCCGGCACCTTCGTGCGGCCGGAAGGCGAGCTGTTCCTCACCGGCAACACGCCGCAGGGAGACGGCCCGGCCGACTATGACGATTTCGAGATGCATTTCGAGGAGTTCGACGACTACATCTGGCCGGCGCTATGGCACCGCATCCCGGCCTTCGACGCGCTGAAGGTCCAGACCAGCTGGACCGGTCACTACGAATACAACATGCTCGACCACAACGGCATTGTCGGCTTCCATCCGGAGGTGAGGAACTTCATGTTCGCCAACGGCTTCTCCGGGCACGGCCTGCAGCAATCGCCAGCCGTCGGCCGAGCGGTGTCGGAGCTGATCGTTCACGGCGCCTTCCAGACGCTCGATCTGTCGCCATTCTGCTACGAGCGCATATCGCGCAACGAGCCTTTTCTGGAGGAAGCGGTGATCTGAGTCCGGCTCCGACGCGCGGGCCATGATGAAGATCATAGCGATACTGACCATCAGGAGGCGCGCCTGGCCAGAATGACGGACCAGACTGTCAGGCAGCGGATTTGAGCGCCGCTATCTTGTGCAGAACGGCGTCACGCGCGCGCTCGAAACGTTGCAGGGCGGGCATCAGGTCGGCGCCGGCGATGCACGATGTCTCGATGTCGCGGCACAAATTGGACAGGGCTTCAAAACCGAGCATGCCCGACGACGAGACCAGGGAGTGTGCGTCTCGTTGGACGACGTCGCGATCGATCGCCTCAGGCGAGATCGAAACGAGCCGGGTCCTGAGCACGTCGGCCAGCTTGTCGAGCAGCTTGTCCACTCTGTTCTTGCCGAGCACCGTTTCGAGATTTCCGAAGACATCGGCATTGAAGTCCCGGCCGCCGTCCGCGGCCGGACCCGGTTCGCCGGCGTTTCGATCCGGCCCGCGGCCGGTGTTGCGGACGATTGCCGCCAGCAATTCGGCCTGCTTGAAAGGCTTCCCGACATGGTCGGTCATGCCGGCGGCCTGCAACTCGGCGAGTTGGAACGGCAGCACGTTGGCGGTCAACGCGACGATCGGGATATCGCGCGCCGGGGAATTGAGCGCCCGGATATGCCGGGTTGCGCTGAGCCCGTCCATGACCGGCATCTGAACGTCCATCAGCACGACGTCATAGGTCCGGTTCTGCACCGCCGCGATGGCCTCCGTGCCGTCGACCGCGATGTCGACTTCGTGTCCGCGGGATCGAAGTACCGCGCAAGCGATGTCACGGTTGATCTCCATGTCCTCAACCAGCAGGATCCGGGCAGGCGCCGTCGTCTGGTTCATCGCCTCGACAAATCGGGAGGGTTCCGCTTCCGAGCCGGCCTCGGCAAGCGCGACTTCGAACCAGAACAGCGAACCTTCGCCGGCCGTGCTTTCAACGCCGATCCGCCCACCCATCAGTTCGACGAGGCGCTTCGAGATCGCCAGTCCGAGACCGCTGCCTCCAAATTCGCGACGGATCGATCCGTCAACCTGCGAGAAGCGCTGGAACAGACGATCCCGCTGTTCGGACGAGATGCCGATGCCGGTGTCGCGGACGGCAAAGCGCAGCCCGACCGGTCCGGCGCCGGAATCGCCGATGCGGTCGACGGCCAGGGTGACACTTCCCGTGGCGGTGAACTTCACGCCATTGTTCAGAAGATTGAGTAGAACCTGTCTCAGCCTGTCCTGATCGCCAATCAGGCGGGGCGGCAAGGTCGGGTCGACCTTCCGGACCAATGCAAGACCCTTGCGTGCGGCGACGCCGCCGACGATCGAGAGCACAATGT
>NZ_RZOJ01000462.1:0-4606 GCF_003998845.1 Mesorhizobium sp. M4A.F.Ca.ET.022.05.2.1
GGTCGTAGAGCATATGGCGGATGCCCTTGATCAGCTCGACATCCTGCGGCCGGTAGTAGCGGCGGCCGCCGCCACGCTTCATCGGCTTGATCTGGTTGAAACGCGTTTCCCAAAAGCGCAGCACATGCTGCGGCAGATCGAGATCTTCCGCGACCTCGCTGATGGTGCGGAAAGCATCGGGGCTCTTGTCCATGGGCGAATCCTCCGCTGGACGGCGATCGGACCGATTGGTCCCGAATCGGGCCTTATTTCAGCGGTTTATGAAACAATATTCAAGCCCGGCGTCAAAGCGCGCGGGCGTTATCAACCGGGCATTTGCGGCGGCTACTTGCCGCCCTTGGCCTTGCTGTTCTGGTGCGAGCGCAGGATGCGGCTCTTCAGCACGTTCGACGACTTGAAGGTCATCACCCGGCGCGGCAGGATCGGCACTTCCTCGCCGGTCTTGGGATTGCGGCCGATGCGCTCGTTCTTGGAGCGGACATGGAAGGTCGCGAAGGACGACAGCTTGACCGTCTCACCACGCACGATGGCCTCGCAAATTTCGTCCAGCACCGCTTCGACGAGCTCGGCCGATTCAGTTCTCGACAAGCCAACCTTGCGGTAAACGGCTTCGGCAAGGTCGGCGCGCGTAAGTGTCTTTCCCCCCATGCGACCGTCCCATCAGCTCAAAAACATAAATCGGTACAAGCAACGGCAGAGCCTAAGTAATTGATCCGTCAAGGTCAAGGACCGAACCCTTCAGTTCGGCACTTACCAGCGGACCAAAACCGCGCCCCAGGTGAAGCCTCCGCCCATCGCCTCGAGCAGCACCAGGTCGCCCTTCTTGATGCGACCATCGGCGACGGCCACCGAGAGCGCCAGCGGCACGGAAGCAGCCGACGTGTTACCGTGCAAATCGACCGTGACCACCACTTTTTGCTCGGCAATCCCGAGCTTCTTGGCGGAAGCGTCAATAATCCGTTTATTGGCCTGATGCGGCACGAACCAGTCGAGGTCCTCGGCAGTGATGCCGGCCTGAGAGAATGTCGCCTCGATGACGTCGGTGATCATGCCGACGGCATGCTTGAACACCTCGCGGCCTTCCATCCTGAGATGGCCGACGGTCCCGGTGGTCGATGGCCCGCCATCGACGAACAGCTTGTCCTTGTGGACGCCGTCGGAGCGCAGGCTCGCCGCCAGCACGCCATGGTCGGCGATGCCGCCGGTCCCCTCGCCCGCTTCCAGCACCAGAGCGCCTGCGCCGTCGCCGAACAGGACACAGGTCGAGCGGTCGCTCCAATCGAGGATGCGCGAGAAAGTCTCCGAGCCGATCACCAGCACGCGCCTGGCCAGGCCGCCGCGTATATAGAGGTCGGCCGTTGCCACCGCGTAGACAAAGCCGGAGCACACCGCCTGCAAGTCGAAGGCAAAGCCGTGATGCATGCCGAGCCGGTTCTGGATCTCGACGGCGGTCGCGGGGAAGGTGTTGTTGGGCGTCGAGGTCGCCAGCACGATCAGGTCGATGTCGGCGGGTGTCAGGCCGGCACTGTCAAGCGCGGCGCGCGCCGCCGCCTCGCCCAGCGAGGCGGTCGTCTCGTCGTCGGCCGCGACATGGCGCTGGCGAATGCCGGTGCGCTGGACGATCCACTCGTCGGAGGTCTCGACCATGCCTTCGAAATCGGCATTCTTCATGATGCGGCGGGGCAGCGCGGCGCCCGAGCCGCGCACGACTGATCTGATCAAAGCTCTTTCCTATTCCTTTGCGTCGACAACGACGTCGGATTTCCTGATTGCCTGGGCATGCGGATTGCGCGCATGGAACAGATCGAGATCGGCCTCGATGCGGTCAAGCAGATTATTGCGGACCATGTCGTAGCCAAGCTCGATCGCCGCCGCGAAGCCGTCCGAATCGGCGCCACCATGGCTTTTCACCACGATGCCGTTGAGGCCGAGGAAGACACCGCCATTGGAGCGCCCGACATCCATCTTCTCGCGCAGCCGGTCAAAGGCCCCCTTGGCGAAAACATAGCCGATCCTGGCCATCAGCGTGCGGCTCATGGCGGCGCGCAGGTAGCCGCCGATCTGTCTTGCGGTGCCCTCGGCGGTCTTGAGCGCGATGTTGCCGGCAAAGCCCTCGGTGACGACGACGTCGACCGTGCCCCTGCCGATGTCGTCGCCCTCGACGAAGCCGCGATAGTTCATCGAGGCCATGTTGGCCTCGCGCAGCATGCGCCCGGCCTCCTTGACCTCTTCCTGGCCCTTGATCTCCTCGACGCCGACATTGAGCAGACCGACGCTCGGGCGCTCGATGCCGAACACCGAACGCGCCATGCCGGTGCCCAGGATGGCGAAATCAATGAGTTGGTGCGCATCCGCGCCGATGGTGGCGCCTACGTCCAGCACCACGCTTTCGCCGCGCGTCGTCGGCCAGATCGCCGCGATCGCCGGACGGTCGATGGTGGCCATAGTGCGCAGGCAGAATTTCGACATCGCCATCAGCGCGCCGGTGTTTCCGGCCGAAATGCAGGCCTGTGCGGTGCCGGACTTCACCGCTTCGACCGCCTTCCACATCGACGACTTCCAGCGGCCATGGCGCAGCGCCTGGCTCGGCTTATCGTCCATGCGGACAGCGATCTCGCAATGCACGAATTCGCTCACCTCGGCGAGCTTCGGAAACTTGGCAAGCTCGGGGCGCACAGCCTCCTCGCGGCCGTAGATGATGAAGCGGATATCGGGACGGCGAATGGCGACCGTCATGAGCGCCGGGATGACCACGCCTGGCCCGTGATCGCCGCCCATGGCATCGATGGAAATCCTGATCACGCGGTATTCATCTCACGGTTTGCCTGACCGGCGGAGTTGGTCAGGTTCGGGGGCTCGCGAAGGTTCGGCGAAAATAACGGTTTTGGGCTGCCGCACAACCAGCTTTTCTAATATCGGGTCCGGTTTCAGGATTTTCCAAGCAGGGACCGGAGCTTTTGCTGGAATTCGCTTTCCTCGGTCTCGCCGTCGCCCGAGACCGCCAGCGACGCTCCGGCCTTGCGCGGATACGGATCGATCGCCAGGCCAAAAAACTGCTCGGCAAGCGCGCCGACATCGATGGTGTCGCCGGAAAACGTCTCCGGGCTATCGGGTCCGTCGGCGTCGAGCACGATCTCGCCGCCACCTTCGAAACCCTGCCGCCCGAGCTTGGACTGTTCCGGCAGGAACAGCGCCTCGACCGGCTCGTCAATGTGCGCTGCGACCGGGTCCAGGCTAACGATGCAGGCCTGCGTGATGTCGGCCTCGACACGGCCGCTGACCTTGACGCCATTGCGCTTCCACTGCGTCACCAGAAGCTCGGCGTGATACCGCTCGACCGAAAGCAGTTCGTGCTCGGTGGCGAGCGCAGTGCGCTGCCGTTCGTCGGCCTCGATCGTCACTGGCAGCCCCTTTTGCGGCAGGCGGGCGACATTGGCGACGAAGGATACCGGGCTTTGCGGGTCGACATATTTCATCTTCGCCTCCTCAGCCGGCCGCCGGAAACGTCACCACGCCGGATGCGATCGATTCGGCCGGCTGGGCGGCAAGATGGCGGGCGGCACCCGCGACATAGGCGGCCAGCAGCGGCGCCTGCGGCCAGTCGGCGGCCTCGGGCAGGATATTGCGGGCAAGGGCGGCGGCGAGCGCGTCGCGGTCGTCGCGATCCAGCGCATCGTCATAAGCGGCTGTGCGGCCATAGAACATCTTGGCCAGCTTTTTCATGCGCTTCGGCACGCCAACGTCACTGATGCCCAGTTCCCGCAACGAATGTTCGACATCCAGGAAGAACTCGTCGATCAGCACCTGAGCGACCTCCGTCGCGGCCCCGTTTTCGCCGCGCAGCCGGTGCTGGAACAGGAACATGTGCAGCGACAGCATCTCGAAACGACCCAGCGGCGTATCCGGTACATTCCAGTCGGAATAAAACACGGTTTGCCGCGCCGCCGCCACGATTTGTGCGTAAAGCGCCTCGGTGATAGCGCGGTTGGCATGGCGTTCGCGGCCAAAAAGGCGTTGGAACATTGAGGGTGGTCTCCCGGGGACCTTTTGTTGAATTGGCCTTGTTGCATCGGCAGGCAAGCTGGTTTACCGGTTTTGCCGCCCAGCGCAAGTTGCGGGGATGTGATGGAGAATTGTTGTTGGGTGCGCTGAAATTCAAGTCGCTTTTTACGCCTGTTTCGGCGGGCGTGGCCTCTCTGCTGGTGGCGGTATCTGCGCTTTCGGCCTGCAATTCGTCCAAGATGATGGGTGACCTCAACCCGAGCGAGACGCTGACGCAGGGTTACGTCATCGACCAGCAGGCGATCGACTCGGTGCCGGTCGGGTCGAGCCGCGAGCAGGTTCTGCTGGCGCTTGGTACCCCGTCGACGACGGCGACCTTCGACAACGAGGCCTTCTACTACATCTCGCAGACGCGCAAGCGCTATGTCGCCTTCGACAAGCCGCATCTGGTCGACCAGAAAGTGCTGGCGGTCTATTTCGGCGCCGACGGCCGCGTCACCCAGATCGCCAATTACGGGTTGAAGGACGGCAAGATCTTCGACTTCATCTCGCGCACCACGCCGACCGGCGGCAAGGACCAGAACTTCCTCAGCCAGATCATCAA
>NZ_RZOJ01000463.1:0-4595 GCF_003998845.1 Mesorhizobium sp. M4A.F.Ca.ET.022.05.2.1
GGCTCGACCGGGCGGCGGGCGGGCTGAGCGGCCGGCTCTCCGGCCTGCGGCGGCGCGGCGGGCCGCGCAAGAACCGCGGCGTCCGCGGATCCAGGCGCCGCCGGCCCCGGTGCCGGCTGGCGGAATTCCGGCTTGAACCGGTTGCCGTCGTCAGAGCCTCTCTTACCAAACATGATCGACTACCAATTCCGCCGCCTGAGCGTTATTTCTTGTTGCGCGAGAGCTTGCCGAGAAGCGAGCCGAGACCCGCCTTCTTCTTGGTCTTGATTTCGCTGCGTCCGGTCAGCACATGCGCGATCTCATCGATGATGCCTACGATCGGGCTCTTGGCATCCATCTCGCCCAGCATGCGCCCGTTGTTGGCCGCGTTGCCAAAGAGCAGCGGTTCGAACTGGATGACCGCCATCGGCGTGATGCCGAGCGGCTCGGCAAAATCCGACGGCCCGATCTCGGGACGCTTCGGCACGCCCGCCTGATTGATGACGAGCCTTGGCGCCGGATCGTTCGGACGCAGCCTTTTCAGCATGTCCACCATGTTCTTGGTGTTGCGCAGATTGGCCAGTTCCGGCGTCGCGGTGATGACGACCTCATCCGCCTTGATGAGGATGCTCTTGGCCCATCCCGTCCAGACATGCGGGACATCGAGGACCAGGAGCGGCGCGCTGCGCTGGGCCGTGTCGATAAGCTGCGAGAAGGCGTCGGGATCGAAGTCGTAGACCCGCTCGAGCGTGGATGGGGCCGCAAGCAGCGACAGGTGTTCTGCGCATTGCGCAAGCAACCGGTCGAGATAGACCTCGTCGACGCGCTCGGGCGAAAACACCGCCTCTGCGATGCCTTGCGCCGGATCCTGGTCGAAATTGATGTTGGCCGTTCCGAAGGCAAGATCGAGATCGGCCACGACCACTTCGGACTTGAACAGCGACGACATCGCCCAGGCGACATTGTGGGCGATGGTCGAGGAGCCGACGCCGCCCTTGGCGCCGATGAAGGCGATCGAGCGGCCGATCGGCTCGGCCTCCGGATCGACGAAGATCGACGAAACCACGCTGACGATGTCGGTCATCGACACCGGTGCGATGACGTATTCGGAAATGCCGGAGCGGATGAGCTCGCGATAGAGGCCGACGTCGTTGTAGTGGCCGATCACCACGACCTTCGAGGACGGATCACAATATTCGGAAAGCTGCGCCAGCTGCTCCAGCAGTTGCTTGGGCTCGCTGCGGGATTCGAGCAGGATCAGGTTGGGCGTCGGCGCCGACTGGTAGAACTCGATCGCGGTGGCGATGCCGCCCATATGAACCTTCAGATGGGCCTTCGCCATGCGCCGGTCCTCGCCGGCGAGGCGGACCGGACTGGCGACGCCCTCGGTTTCGCAAAAAGCCTGGATCGAGATGCGCGGGACCGGCCGCAAGGCCTGCATCGCGGCGATGTCCTGTTGCGAGGTATCGCCACCATCCAGTGGCGCGTCATAGGCAAGATTGCTCATCGTCATGCTCTCTCCCTGACTTGCGCCACTAGTAGGTCACTTCCGAGTTGCCGAGGAACTCGTCCGAAATGCCTCTGCTGCGATAGATGTCGATCACCTTGCTGCGGTTTTCGGCATCGATGTCGGATTGCTTGCGCGGCCCCAGCAGATCGGCCGGATTGGCCATCTGAGCGGCGAGGTTGTTCTGATACGAGCAGCCATAGTCGGCATAGTGCTTGTTTTCCGACGTCTGAAGCAGGTCTTCGGGCCAGCGTCCGCATTTGTCGGTCTGGGCCTTGATCGAGACGTAAGCGACGCGCACCGGCGCGGACGCTTCAGGCGATACCGACTGGTAGGACGTCATGACGATCCGGCTCCGGCTGACGCCGGCTGCGATGGCAAGCCTGGCGAAGTCGCGGCTGGCGGCGGCCGCGGCCACCTCGTTGGCCGACCCGACCGGGGCCGCGATCGTCAGCGCCGGGGCGGCGCTCTTGTCGTAGCCGTCGAGGAAGCCGAGCAGCGTATCGCGCTGGGAACCGGTCATGCCGCGGTCACCGGCGCCGACGGGAAGATCGATCTTCTGGTTTTTTTCAGCGATCACGATCGGATGGCTGGTGCGATAGTCGTCGGGGATGGCACCGACCGTAACGCTGTCGCGCTTCCAGCCGGCGCAGCCGGCAAGGGATGCGGCGAGCATGACCGCCAGGACCGGTGCGGCCGAGCGGCGGATCCGCTCGCGACCGGACTGTACTGGCGCTGCGGTCCCGATGATCTTCGATGACTGGAACATGTCCGCTTCCCCGCTCACTTGTAGATGAAGCCGACAACGCCGTGATAGCGGCCGTTGGGCCTGTCGGTCTGCATGGTGCCGTAGACGCGGTTGACGCGACCAAGGAACATGCCCGCGCCGTCGCTCGGCGCGTTGAAGTTGTCGTCCGGCTTGGCAAGTTCATTGCGCGCGACCGGCCTGGCCAGATAGGGCGTGATGATGATGACGAGCTCGCTTTCGTTGCGCACGAAGTCCTTGCTGCGGAAAAGCGTGCCGAGCACCGGGATCTTGGCCAAGCCTGGCAGCCCCGAAACAGCCTGACGAATATCGTCACGGACAAGGCCGGCTATCATCATCGAACCGCCCGACGGCAATTCGACCGTCGTATCGGCCAGTCTCTTGCGAATCGACAGCAAGGTGGTTCCCGGCAGAGCGCCGCCCCCCTCGAGGGTGGTCGCGCCTTCTGCAGTCGGCTCCGAGACGGACGTCCTGACCTTGAGACTGATCCGCCCAGCCGACAGAACCACCGGCTGGAACTCGAGGCCGATGCCGTATTCGAGCTTGTCGTTGGTGTATGTGATTTGGCCCGTTTGGTTGTCAGTCGACGTGTTGCTCGTCCGCGAAGTGATGAGATTGAACTCACCGCCCACCTTGAATGTTGCCTTTTCGCCCGAAACAGCTGTCAGGGTCGGTTCCGCAAGCGTCTTCATGACGCCGCTTTGTTCCATGGCATTGATGTAGGACTGGAGTTCCGCAGTACCTAGCGACAGTCCAGAGCTTTGCGAGAGCGGTTTGCCCAATCCGTAGTTGGTCGAGCTGACGGCACCCCAGGTGATGCCATTGCTGCCGCCATTGCCGACCATGTTGACGCCGAGTTGCTTCATCACCGAGCGGCTGACTTCCGCCACCGTCACCTTGAGCGTCACCTGGTCGTCGCCGATGATCTGCAGCAGGTTGACGATCTTCGAGACGCGGCGTTCCTGGTCGGGATTGTTGATATCGACACCGCCATTGGCCGACCCACCGGCGGCGGTCTGCGAATATTGTCCGGTGGTCGCCTCGCCGCCAGACACAAAGATGGTCGCCAGATCGACCGCGCGCTTGGCGTCGAGGGGGGTGTCCACGGTTCCGGTCAAGACGACGTTGTCGTTCAAAAGTTCGACCTTGATCTCGGAGGTCGGAAGGAAGCGCTTGAGGTAGTCCTCCAATCCGGCGACGTCGCGTTCGACCGCAAGGTCCAGGCTGACGATCTGCTCGCCATTGGGACCGAAGACGAAGATGTTGGTCTCGCCCACGGCCTTGCCGAACAGATAGATGCGCCTTGCCGTGCGCGTCACCGCATCGGCGACCGCCGGATTGGCAACGAGAATGTCATAGGCGTCGCTGGGCAGGTCGATGACCACCGACTTGTTGAGGCCGAGCTTTACGCGCTGCGTGGCGGTGGACGCCGACACCTGGGCGCTCCTTTTCGCGGCCTTCGCCTCGATAACTCCAGGCGCGCTGGTGCCGAGCAGGAACAGGCCGATCGCCGCTGCCACCATGAAGGGCAGTTTACCCTTTAGCCTCATTTCCTTGCTCCCACTTCGGAAACTTCGCCCGACTTGATCATCCGCACCGTGCCGCGCCGGCCGTTGCCGGAGACGAGGTAGTCAGCCTCGTTCAGATTCTTTTCGCTGGTGTCCGTGATCGAACGCAGCGCCAACGTCAGGCGATCGGCCATCTGCTGCGCGACCGTGATGATTTCGGCCTGCTGCGGCGTCAGCTCCAGAGTGGCTGTCTGGCCAACCCTGGTCTTCTTGCCCTCCTCGTCCTCCTGGATGGTCTGGTCGATCGCCAGGACGCGGATGTTCTTCAGGATGGTCTCGGTGGTGAAGCCGCTGCCACCCGTTCCAGTGTCGGAACGGCGGGTCATGATGACGTCAACGAAATCATTGGGAAGGATGAAGCCACCCGCCGAAGTGTCGGCAGATATGGCAGTGGCGACGGCGCGCATGCCGCTGGGCAGAATTGACGACATGAAGCTCTGCCCCTCGCCGATCAGCTTGGAGCGCCTCAGCGGCTCGCCCGTGTACATCGCCACGCGGGCAACGGAGCCCTTCAGCTTATCCAGCGCATCGGGCTCGGCGGCTCGGGTGATGAAATTGGCATTGATGCCGCCGGACGGCCAGGACTCCCAGCTGATGTTGTTCTCCAGCGGGCTGCCCATGGCGACATCGCCGGACAGGACGAGCACGTCCTGCAGGGCGATGGCCGGCGCCTTGGGGGAATCGACGGTGACCTGGGGCGGCGGAGCCACCACCATCTTCTTCGCGACATAGCCTGCGCCGCCCGCCGCGGCCACCGCCACGCTTAGTATTATCA
>NZ_RZOJ01000464.1:0-4581 GCF_003998845.1 Mesorhizobium sp. M4A.F.Ca.ET.022.05.2.1
GCCTGTGGCTCGGCCGCCAGCATGCGGCCGGCTTCGACCAGTTTCGCCGCAGCCTGCTGCTCGCCGTCGGCGTTGATCACCTTGGCGCGGCGCAGGCGTTCGGCCTCGGCCTGCTTGGCGATGGCGCGGATCATGCTCTCGTTGAGATCGACATGCTTGATCTCGACATTGGAGACCTTGATGCCCCAGGCGTCGGTGCGCTGGTCGAGGATCTCCTGGATGTCGTTGTTGAGCTTGTCGCGCTCGGCCAGCATCTCGTCCAGCTCGTGCTTGCCGAGCACCGAGCGCAGCGTGGTCTGCGCCAACTGGTTGGTGGCGGCCATGAAGTCCTCGACCTGGATGATCGCCCGCTCGGCATCGACGATGCGGAAATAGAGCACGGCGTTGACCTTCACCGAGACGTTGTCGCGCGAGATCACGTCCTGTGGCGGCACGTCCTGCACCACGACGCGCAGGTCCACCCGCACCATCTGCTGGATGAAGGGGACAAGGATGATGAGGCCGGGACCCTTGACCGCGGTGAAGCGGCCGAGCGTGAAGACCACGCCGCGCTCATATTCCCTGAGGATGCGGATGGCCGCCGAAAGGAACATGATCAAGGCCACCGCAACGACCAGATAGGCGACGTAACCGACCATCATCTTATTGCTCCGTTGTTGTTGCCATCGCGGCGCCTGACCGTCAGCACGAGGTCGCTGACATCGGTCACCTCGACGCTGTCGCCAGGCGCGACAGGTTCGTCGGCCCTCGCCCGCCAGCGCTCGCCCTGGGCCAGCACGTGGCCCTCGCCGCCCTGCCAGTCGAGCACCTTGACGGGGAGGCCGCGCATGACCTCGCCGCCGACGCGCGGCGGGTTTTTGCGCGCCGCCCAGACATAGGTTCCGGTGAGAAGCGCCAGCCCCAGCGTCAGCGCCGCGGCGGGGCCGATGACCGCCCATGACATGGCGAAGCCCGGACCCTCGACCTTGAGCAGCATGGCCGAGCCGAGCAGGAAGGCGGCGACGCCGCCCAGGCCCAGCACCACGGTGGGATTGAAGGCCTCGATGACGAGGAAGGCAATGCCGAGCAGCATCAGCGCCAGGCCGGCATAGTTGATCGGCAGGAGGTTGAGCGCATAGAGGCCGAGCAACAGGCAGATCGCGCCGATGACGCCGGGCGCCACGGCGCCCGGGCTGGTGAACTCGAAGATGATGCCGTAGACGCCGACCAGCATCAGGATGACGGCGGTGTTGGGGTCGGTGATGACGGAAAGCAGCCGGATGAACCAGCCGGGCTCCAGCGTCTCGACCGGCAGCCCCTTGGTCGCCAGTACCTGTTTCTGCCCGGCCACGTCGACGGTGCGCCCCTCGGCCAATTGCAAAAGCTCGGTCGTGTCGCGGGCGACGAAGTCGATGACATGCTCCTGCAATGCGGCGTTGGCCGACAGGCTCGCCGCCTCGCGCACCGCCTTTTCGCCCCAGTCGCCATTGCGCCCGCGCAATTCGGCGAGCGAGCGGATGAGCGCCACCGCGTCATTGGTGACCTTGGCCATCATCGCGTCGCCCGCCGCCCGCCCGGTGGCGTCCTTCTGGTCTTTGTCCTTCTCGCCGCCGGGAAGCGACGGCAGCCCGCCCATCTCGACCGGCGTCGCCGCGCCCAGATTGGTGCCCGGCGCCATCGCCGCGACATGGGTGGCGTAGAGGATGTAGGTGCCGGCGCTGGCTGCATGGCCGCCGGCCGGGGCGACATAGCCGATGACGGGCACCGGCGAGGCCAGGATGTCGGCGATCATCTCGCGCATCGAGGTGACCAGGCCGCCAGGCGTGTCGAGCTGAAGGATGAGGACCGCGGCATTGCGTTTGGCGGCGGTGTCGAGCGCCTCCTCGAGCTGCCTTGTGCTCGCCGGCCCGATGGCGCCGTCAATGGCGACGCTCAGCGCGACCTTGCCGGCCCCGTCGGAAGAGAAGGGAGAAACGACGGCCGCGGCCATGAGAGCAGCGGCAAGAAGGGCCACCCGCGCGAAGGTCACGCTCAAAGCTCCATGGAGAAGATATGGGTTGCATTTTGGTGAAGTCCAATGGGGGTGGTGAGGCGAAAGCGGCGCAACCGCCGATCTATCCCCTTGCGGGCGAGATTACGCGCTCGACCGCTTGCGCCAATCTCCAGCGCCGCGCCTGCGCTCGAGGGATCATGCCACGGCGTCATTTGTCCTGTATGGTCGCCAGATGGTCTCGACGGCCTTGGGGGGAAATCAATGCGAAGAATATTGGCGGCATTCATCGTCTTGGGAGCGCTGGCGGCCACCCAGCCGGCCCCCGCCGCATCCTGCAGCTGGAGCGCGAAGATGGAGGAGGACGAGGGCGGCAGCGTGCTGACGGCGTCGGTTTGCGGCGGGCCGAAGGGTGGCGCGCATCTGATGCTGACCTGTTTCGGCAAGCCGACGCTGAGCTACGACCTCGGCGAGGCCGGGCCGGAGCTGGAGCCGGGCATCAAGGCTTCGTTCGCGTTCAGGGCCGGCGGCAAGACGGTGACGAAGACGCTGGTGCTCGAGGCAATGTACAATTACTTCACGACGCAGTTCGGCAGCACCGACCCGCTGCTTGGCCTGCTGCGCGGCAAGGGCGAGGTCACCGTCACGTCCGACAAATATGGCGAGAACAGTTTTTCGCTTGCCGACTCGAGCGCGGCGATCGGCAAGGTGCTGGCTGAATGCGGCAAGGCTTCCTCCGACTCGGACTGACGCCGGCGGGAAGGAGGCAGCAGCGCCTCAGCGCAGCCTGTCTCGCGCCTCCATCAGCGCAAAGCCGAGCAGGTTGTCGCCGCGCCAGGTGAGCGGGTTCGCCGCGCGCTCGTCACCCGCGGCGAGGCCAATGCCCCAGATGCGATCGACGGGGCTTGCCTCGACCAGCACGGCATCCTTCGTCGCCAGCAGGAATTCGCCAAGCGGCCCGTTCTGCCGGAATTTCTGGAAGCTGCCTTCCGAAACGAGGCGGAACTTCTCGGCATCCCAACTCGCTCCGTCGAAGCCGCGCACCTCGCGCCCCACCTGCTTGGCCTGCTTCGGGCTCGCGGCGGCGAGCACGCGGCGCACGGCCTCGTCGTCGCCGAACAGCCGCGCCTTGCCGGCCATCATCCAGTGTTCCGCCGTCGCATAGGTCAGCCGGTCGACCGTGAACGGCGCGGGCCACCACTGGCTGAGACAGGACGTGGTGATGCTTCCGTCCTTCGACGGCTGATGGCCCCAGAAGAACAGGAAGCTGGGCCGGGATTTCGCGCGGACGGCTGCCTCGAGCCAGGAACGATCATAGGTCATGACGGGGATGGAGCGGAGCGGACGGTGAATTGTCAATGGCGGCTGGCGCCTCGCCGCTTTCACCAGCGCGCTCCCCTGTCGCGCGGCCTGCGGGTTTCGCCGCAATTTCCCTGAAGTTTCGGCGGCGCGTCACGATCTCCGTCGGGGCGGCGACTATCCTCGGCCTTGCTGTCACAGAGGACAGTTCGGAGATCAACGCCATGACCACGATCGTTTCCTTCACCGGCGCCACTGCTCACAACCGGCGCCAGGCGTCCCCTTTCCGGCACTCCCGGTTTGCCGCCGCTGCCGTATCGGCACTGTTGTGGCTGCCGCGCTTCTGGAAGGCGCGTAGCGAGCTGGCCGCGCTCGCCGCCATGAGCGAATGCGAGCGCCGCGACATCGGCCTTACCGCCTTCGACGTCGCGAACGCGCTGACGCTGCCGGTCGACCGTGACCCGACCGAGGTGCTTGCGAAGGTCGTGGACGACCGCCGCCATCGCCGTGAATTCTGAGCGCGATACTCCGGGGCCGGCCGCCGGCGTTCCAGTCAGTCCGGCAGGCCGGCCTCGCGCAGGCCGGCGGCGATGCGTTCAGTCGTGCCCGCGTCGAAGGGCGAGGCGTCGCCGACCCTGGCAACGGTGAGGCCCGGGTAGGTTTCCATCAGCCTGCGGCAAGCGTGCCGTGCCTCGTCCTTGCGACCGGCATGAACCAGCGCCGTAACCAGCAGGCGCAGTCCCCACCAGGTGCCCGGCTGCTGGCTAAGGCCGCGCTGCGTCAGCGCCACCGCCTGATCGTAGCGCGCGGCGACGAAATGCGCGGCGCCGATGCCGATCTCGGCCATGTAGCCCATCGGATCGCGCGGGCTCAGCCGTTCGAAATGCTCGAACTTCTCGATCGCCGCCTCGGGCCGCTCGCGATAGACGTCCAGCCAGGCGCTGCGCAGCCAGGCCCAGGCGGAATTCGGATCGAGCGCGCGCGCCCGCGCCAGATGCATGTCGGCGACATCGTAGTCGCGGGCAAAGGAATGCGCCGCCCCGAGCACGGCAAGGACCATCGGATCGTCGCCGGAGAGCGCCGCCCCCTTCTGCGCCAGGCGCAGGCCCTCTTCCCGAGAAGCGGCGGGCGTTTCGGTCCAGCGGTAGCCGGCGCGCTGCAGATGGCACCAGGCAAGCAGCGAAAGCGCCAGCGGATAGTCCGGCTCGATCGCGATCGCACGTTCAAGCAGCGTGCCGGCCCCCTCGTTCTGCGCGCGCTCGAGCGACCAGGTGAGCGGAAAGGCGCGCAACACGTAGTCGTAGGCGGCGAGG
>NZ_RZOJ01000465.1:0-4579 GCF_003998845.1 Mesorhizobium sp. M4A.F.Ca.ET.022.05.2.1
GTCCTGGCCCGTTCGAAAGCCAGGGTTTTCCGTCGATCTCGAAATTGCCTTCGGCAAGGATTTCGAGGCCAAACAGCGCGCGCAGCAGCCGGCTCTTGCCGGAACCAAGCGTGCCGATGATGGCGACGACCTCGCCCGAGCGGAGATCGAGGTCGAAGGGCTCGGCGCCAGCGACCAGCCTGGCACCCTTGACCGACAGGATCACCGGCGCGGTCGACGCCTTGTCGCGACGGGTGGCAGCTTCCAGCGGCCGGCCGATCATTGCGGCCACCGCCGCCGGGAAGTCGATCGGTCTGGCAAAGGCGCCGACGATGCGGCCGCCGCGCATTACGACGGCGCGGTCGGCGATCGCGGCGAGATCGCCGAGCCGGTGCGAAATGTAGAGCACCGCCATGCCGCTTGCGTGCAACCGCCGGATGACGGCGAACAGCCGCTCGGCTTCGGTGGTCGAAAGGCTCGATGTCGGCTCATCGAGGATCAGGACGGAGGCGCTCGCGGCGACGGCACGGGCGATTGCAATCAATTGCCGCTCCGCCGGGCGAAGGTCGATGAAGTCGCGGTCGAGCGCCAGGTCGAGATCGATCAGTGCCGCGATCTCCTTCGCGCGCTTGCGGATCGACCTGTTCGAGACGAGAAAACGCCCGCCCGGGCTGCAAAGCTCGTCGAGCACAAGATTCTCGGCGACCGTCAGCCCGGGAGCACCCGCCTGGTCGGTTGCCTGATGCACCGTCGCGATGCCGGCGGCCTTGGCGGCGCTGGGCGAGGCGAAGGCAACGGCCCTGCCGTCCAGCATGATCGTGCCCGCATCGGGCGTGTACGAACCCGACAGAATCTTCACCAAGGTCGATTTGCCGGCGCCGTTGGCGCCCATCAGCGCCACGACCTCGCCGGGGGCGACGTCAAGGTCGGCGCCAGCGAGCGCGCGTGTCGGCCCGAAGGACTTTTCGATGCCGGTAACGGAGACGGCGATGGCTGAGGCGGCTTGTGGCAAGGTGCGTGAGCTTCGGGCTGATGGCGGTGCGCTGGGGGCGGAGGGTGATAGTCGCCTTTGTCACCTGTCATATTCCATGGTCGCCAGCCCGGCATTGTAGTCCGGCGAATAGACGATGCCATTGGCATCGACGAACACGTTGGTCGACTGGATTGCTTGCCGGCCGGTTGGGGCGCTTGTCAGCGTCTCGGAGACCAAGCTGCGACGCCGGCGGCGAGAGCCAACGAGAGGATATGCTTGATCATGTGGAGACCCCTTTGAAATCGGCCGCATTCTAGGGAGGGGTCTTGCTGCTTCCGAGAACGCGCGTTGCGAGTTTCGCGAACGCCAGAGCATTTCCACTTTGTCTCCTTTCGGGTTCTTAGCAAATGACGGCGAGGCTGCGGCCGCACGCTTTGGGAAACAGAATTGTTTCAACCCGGGCGCCCTTGCTCTAAAGCTCGCCGATCGAATCCCAGGATGCTTTGTCAATGAGCGAGCCGGTTAGCCCTTCGGAAATCGAACAGCAGGACGATGCGCCGGAACCGCGCCGCGAACCGGTGTTCAACCTGCCGTCGGTGGTGCTGGCGGTGATCGGCATCTGCATTGCCGTTCATCTGGTGCGCGTCTACCTACTGACCGACGACCAGGATTTCGCCCTGCTGGTGCGGGCGGCGTTCATCCCGATCCGCTATTCCGGCCGTTATGACCTCGAGGTTTATGCCTTCACCAGCCCCTTCACCTATGCGTTCCTGCATGGCGGCTGGGCGCATCTCCTGATCAACATGGTGTGGCTGGCGGCGTTCGGCTCGCCGCTGGCGAACCGATTCGGCGCGCTTCGCTTCGCGCTGTTCTTTGCGGTGACGGGGCTTGCGGCGGTGGCATTGTTCTATGTCCTGCATCCGCTCGGCGAGGCGCCGC
Organism: Mesorhizobium sp. M4A.F.Ca.ET.022.05.2.1; assembly: GCF_003998845.1. NCBI lineage: Bacteria > Pseudomonadati > Pseudomonadota > Alphaproteobacteria > Hyphomicrobiales > Phyllobacteriaceae > Mesorhizobium > Mesorhizobium sp. M4A.F.Ca.ET.022.05.2.1. The sequence goes on from NZ_RZOJ01000465.1 coordinate 1,892, forward strand.
TGGTCGGCGCTTCGGGCGCGATTTCCGGCATGATGGGGGCGGCGGCGCGCTTCGCCTTCCGCATCGACCGCTCGTCGGGCAGAGGCGCCTTTGCCGGCGCGCCCTTGCCGATGACGGAGGTGTTCCGCTCGCGCGGCGTCGTCACTTTCCTTGGCGTCTGGATGGCGATCAACCTCGTCACCGGCCTGATAGGCTTTGCTCCAGGCGTCGACGGACAGATCGCCTGGGAGGCGCATATTGGCGGCTTTGTCGCCGGCTTCTTCGGCGTGCGCGCTTTCGACCGCCGCCAGCCGCTGGAGTGAGCCGCGCCGCACTTGAAATGCAAACAATCACGGCGCACCATGTTCACCGGAACGTGAATGCCGGTCAGGGCAGGAACCGGCAAGCAACAAGCTGAGGAGGACGCCATGACTGTTAAGGCAATTCTCGAGAAGAAGGGCCATGACGTGTTGACGCTCGGGCCGAACGAAAAGCTGAGCGAGGCCATCCGCATCCTGACCGAACACAGGATCGGCGCGCTGGTCATCACCAATGGCGACCACAAGATCGTCGGCATCCTCTCCGAGCGCGACATCGTGCGCGTGCTGGCCAAGGAAGGTGCCGCGGCGCTCGACATCGCGGTACGTTCGGCGATGACGCCGAAGGTGAAGATCTGCAACGAGAACCACACCGTCAACGAGGTGATGGAGATCATGACCAAGGGTCGCTTCCGCCATCTGCCGGTGGAAAAGGATGGCCTGCTCTACGGCATCGTGTCGATCGGCGACGTCGTCAAGCGTCGCATCGAAGATGTCGAGCGCGAGGCCGAGGAGATCAGGGCCTATATCGCCACCGCCTAGCAAACGTGGCGAGAACCGCCGGCCGCTGCCGGCCGGCGGATTTTGAGGCGCGAATGCCTCTACCTGTTGTCGAGTTCGGCGCGGACGAGTTCGAGCCCGCGCCTGGTGATGCGGTAAGGCCCGCCACCCGACGAGGAAACCGCCTTCTTCCGCTTCAGTTTTCGAAGCAGCTCGAGATCAACGCCTGGGTAGCGCCAGCCGTCGCGGGTCAGGCATTGGACCGAAGCGATTTTCCTACTGTCATTCTTTTCGATTTCGATGCGCCCGCCCTGCGCGAGCAGGTGCAGGATGCGCTGTTCAATGCGCGAGATATCCATTTGGACAATTCCCGGGAAAACATCAAAAAGCCACCGCCGCGAGATTTCGCGGCACGGGGTTTCAGGTTTTGTCGCCCTGCCTCGCTACGAGGTCAGGGCCTTACCGGGACTGAGCGTAAGTGGATATCCACTCTCCATTGGATGGACGTCCTATAGGCGAAAGCGGCCGAAAAGGCCAGCGCGCGGCTTTGCGCTTGTCTCGCCGGGCGGTTTGCACTAGCGAAGGCCAACACCCAAATTCGCGAAAATCGCAATTCTCGCGAGCCACAAGCGCAGGCCACCATGAGCATCATCGATACCCGCACCCCCGACGCAAAACGACTGATCCCCGGCGCCACCGGCGACTGGGAAGTCATCATCGGTCTCGAAGTGCATGCCCAGGTGACCTCGGAGGCGAAGCTGTTTTCCGGGGCGTCGACCTCGTTCGGCGCGGCACCCAACGCCAATGTCAGCCTGGTCGACGCGGCGATGCCCGGCATGCTGCCCGTCATCAACGAGGAATGCGTCAAGCAGGCGATCCGCACCGGCCTTGGCCTGAAGGCCGAGATCAACCACAAGTCGGTTTTCGACCGGAAGAACTATTTCTATCCGGACCTGCCGCAGGGCTACCAGATTTCGCAGTTCAAGCAGCCGATCGTCGGCGAGGGCAAGGTCATCGTCTCGGTCGGCCCGGACCGCCAGGGCGAGTTCGAGGACATCGAGGTCGGCATCGAGCGGCTGCATCTGGAACAGGACGCCGGCAAGTCGATGCACGACCAGCATCCGACCATGTCCTATGTCGACCTCAACCGTTCCGGCGTGGCGCTGATGGAGATCGTCTCCAAGCCGGATATGCGCTCGGCCGACGAGGCCAAGGCCTATGTGACCAAGCTGCGCACCATCGTGCGCTATCTCGGCACCTGCGACGGCAACATGGACGAAGGCTCGCTGCGCGCCGACGTCAACGTCTCGGTGCGCAGGCCGGGCGGCGCATTCGGCACGCGCTGCGAGATCAAGAACGTCAACTCGATCCGCTTCATCGGCCAGGCTATCGAATACGAGGCGCGCCGGCAGATCGCCGTCATCGAGGATGGCGGCACGATCGACCAGGAGACGCGGCTGTTCGACCCCAACAAGGGCGAGACGCGCTCGATGCGCTCCAAGGAAGAGGCACATGACTACCGCTATTTCCCCGACCCGGACCTTCTGCCGCTGGAGTTCGACCAGGCCTATGTCGACGCGCTGGCCAAGGATCTGCCGGAACTGCCCGACGACAAGAAGGCGCGGTTGATCGCGGCGCTCGGCCTGACGACCTATGACGCCTCGATCCTGGTGTCCGAAAAGCCGATCGCCGACTATTTCGAGAAGGTGGCCTCCGGCCGCGACGGCAAGCTCGCCGCCAACTGGGTGATCAACGATCTGCTTGGCGCTCTCAACAAGGCCGGCAAGGACATTGAAAATGCTCCAGTTTCGCCCGAGCATCTCGGCGCCGTCATCGATCTGATCAAGGAAGGCACGATCTCCGGCAAGATCGCCAAGGACCTGTTCGAAAT
>NZ_RZOJ01000466.1:0-4534 GCF_003998845.1 Mesorhizobium sp. M4A.F.Ca.ET.022.05.2.1
CCTCCAGCTCGGCGTCACCTCGCTGGTCGCCGGCTATGTGCTGTCCGATCTTCTCGCCCGCTACCGTCGCGCCTATCCCGGTGTCGAGGTCTCGGCCATCGAGGACAATGGCGACTATCTCGAGCACCTTTTGATCGGCGGCAAGCTCGACATCGCCGTCATGGTCACCTCGAACCTGCGCGACCGCACCGCGCTGCAGTCGGAAATCCTCGAGGTCTCGGCCTATCGCCTGTGGGTGCCGCTCAGCCACAAACTCGCCAGCGCCGACATTATCGATCTCAGCGACATCGTGTCGGAGCCGCTGATCATGCTGACCGTCGACGAGATCGAGGAGAACACCGGCAAGCTGCTCGCGGCGCTCGGCGCCAGGCCGCATGTCGCCTTCCGCACCCGCTCGGTCGAGGCGGTGCGCAGCCTCGTCGCCACCGGCGCCGGCGTGGCGCTGCTGCCCGACCTCGTCTACCGGCCATGGTCGCTGGAAGGCGACCGCATCGAGTCGCGCGATATTTCCGGCGCCTTGCCGGTGGTCCAGGTCGGCATGGTCTGGCGCCGCGGCTCCAGCCTGCCGCAGGCCGCGCGCGACTTCATCGGCCTTGCCCAGTCGCAGCGCATGGTCCGCCAGCGTCCGTGACAAGCTGGCCGCCTTTATCCATCGGAAAAACCGATATCGCCTTTCTGATAAATGAATTTGCGAAACCGGGAATTTCGCAGCAACCTCCGGTTAGGGAACCAAAAGCCGCCGCTGAGTGCGGCCCCTTGGAGCGCCGCCCATTTTCCTGGTTGGTGGACGCTTCAATGTTTTGAGGGTGCGCATGATCTTATCGGAGACATGCGCCAAAATGGGAGATCGATGATGAATTCATTCCTGAAGTCGTGCACTGCATTGACGGTCGCGCTGACCTTCTCCGGCCAGGCCATCGCCCAGGTCAAGGAGCTCGGCAAGGGCGAGGGCGAGGTCAACATCGTCGCCTGGCCGGGCTATATCGAGCGCGGCGAAACCGACAAGGGTTATGACTGGGTGACCGCTTTCGAGAAGGAGAGCGGCTGCAAGGTCAACGTCAAGACCGCCAACACGTCGGACGAGATGGTCTCGTTGATGAACGAGGGCGGCTTCGACCTCGTCACCGCGTCGGGCGATGCTTCGTTGCGCCTCGTCGCCGGCAAGCGCGTGCAGCCGATCAACACCGATCTCGTCCCGAGCTGGAAGAGCGTCGACGACCGGCTGAAGGACGCCCCCTGGTTCACGGTCGACAAGGTGCACTACGGCGTTCCCTATCAATGGGGCCCGAACGTGCTGATGTACAACACCGACGTCTTCAAGGAAGCGCCCAAGAGTTGGAGTGTCGTCTTCGAGGAGATGAAGCTGCCCGACGGCAAGTCGAACAAGGGCCGCGTCCAGGCCTATGACGGTCCGATCCACATCGCCGATGCCGCCAACTACCTCATGTTCCACAAGCCGGAGCTCGGCATCAAGGATCCCTACGAGCTGACCGAGGACCAGTACAAGGCGGCGCTCGACCTGCTGCGCGTCCAGCGCACGCTGGTCGGCCGCTACTGGCACGATGCCGCGATCCAGGTCGACGACTTCCAGAACGAGGGCGTGGTCGCCTCGGGCTCGTGGCCGTACCAGGTCAACACGCTGGTCGCCGCCAAGAAGCCGGTCTCCTCGACCATTCCCGAGGAGGGCGTCACCGGCTGGGCCGACACCACCATGATGGAGGCCGACGCCGCCCATCCGAACTGCGCCTATATGTGGATCGAGCACTCGCTCTCGCCTAAGGTGCAGGGCGATGTCTCCGCCTGGTTCGGCTCGCTCCCGGTGGTGCCGGCCGCCTGCAAGGGCAACGAGCTGCTCGGCGAGGAAGGCTGCAAGACCAACGGCTACGACAATTTCGACAAGATCAAGTTCTGGAAGACGCCGGTGTCGAAATGCGCCAGCGAGAACGACCAGTGCGTGCCCTATTACCGCTGGGTGTCGGACTATATCGGCGTCATCGGCGGACGGTGAGTTCTTGCCCTCCCAGTGCGGGAGGGACGACGCGCAGCGTCGGGGTGGTTTGGCCGGGCAGGTTCCCCGCTACCACTCCGCCCGCGGCTTCCCCGCGACCTCCTCGTTGAGGGGGAGGTGAAGTGCCGTAGCATTCGCGCTGCCCGCTTGCTGGCGGCGAGAGCGATTTCGACCAAAGACAAACCGGCTAAAGACTGACAACTCATGACCTCGGCCGTATCCTTTCAAAAAGTCTCCCGCCATTTCGGCAGCGTTCGCGCCGTCGACGCCGTCGATCTCGACATCGCGCCTGGCGAGTTCTTCGCCATGCTTGGCCCGTCGGGCTCCGGCAAGACAACTTGCCTGCGCCTGATTGCCGGTTTCGAGCAGCCGACGTCGGGCTCGATCTCGATCTTCGGCGAGCGCGCTGAGGGCGTTCCACCCTATCGGCGCAACGTCAACACCGTCTTCCAGGACTATGCGCTGTTTCCGCATCTCAACGTGCTCGACAACGTCGCCTACGGGCTGATGGTCAAGGGCGTCGGCAAGCCGCAACGGCACAGGGCGGCGGAAGAGGCGCTGTCGCTGGTCAGGCTTCCGGGCTACGGCGGCCGCCGTCCAGGCCAACTCTCCGGCGGCCAGCGCCAGCGCGTTGCGCTCGCCCGCGCGCTCGTCAACCAGCCCAAGGTGCTGCTGCTCGACGAGCCGCTCGGCGCGCTCGACCTCAAGCTGCGCGAGAACATGCAGGAGGAATTGAAGTCGCTGCAGAAAGTGCTCGGCATCACCTTCGTCTTCGTCACCCACGACCAGGGCGAGGCGCTGTCGATGGCCGATCGGGTCGCCGTGTTCAACGACGGCAAGATCATGCAGATCGGCACCCCGGAAGACATCTACCAGCGCCCGAAGACGCGCTTCGTCGCTGATTTCGTAGGCTCCTCCAACGTGCTGCCGCCGGATTTCGTCCAGCGCTATTCCGGCCAGCGTCGCTGGGGCAGTCTGCGCCCCGAATCCATCCGTATCGCGCGCGAGGCGAGCGGCGACGGCGTTGCCGCCCGCCTGGTCTCGACCAACTATCTCGGCGCGACCACCAGGCTGGCGCTCGATGCCGACGGCTTGCGGCTGCACGCCGTGGTGCCCGCGGGCGTCGCGCTGCCGGTGGAAGGTGAAGCCGTCATGCTCACCTTCAACCGCGATCAACTGCACTTGATGGATGAGCCGGCATGAGCATCGAGGCGACGATACCGTCGAAGGTTGCCCCCGCCATCCTGCCGGGCAGCGGCGGGCCGCGCGGCGCGCTGTCCGACCTCTTCTGGCGCCGGCCGAAGCTGTTGCTGCTGCTCATGCTGCTGCCGCCAGTGCTGTGGCTCGGCATCGTCTACGTCGGCTCGCTGTTCGCCCTGCTGGCGCAAAGTTTTTTCTCCATCGACGAGTTCTCCGGCCTCATCAACCGCGAGTTCACGCTGAAGACCTATGGCGACCTGTTCCAGGCCGCCAATCTCGACATCATCCTGCGCACGGTGACGATGGCGGCCCTCGTCACGCTCGCCTCGGCGATCATCGCCTTCCCCATCGCCTACTACGCGGCGCGCTATGCGCGCGGCCGCTGGAAGGCGCTGTTCTATCTTGGCGTCATGCTGCCGCTGTGGTCGAGCTACCTGGTCAAGGTCTATGCCTGGAAGCTCATCCTCGCTAAGGAAGGCATCCTCACCTGGCTGCTCGGCAAGCTGAACCTGTTGTGGCTGCTCGACGCCTGGCTGGCGCTGCCCGTCGTCGGCGGCAATTCGCTGTCGGTCTCCTTTACGGGCACCTTCATCGCCTTCGTCTATGTCTGGCTGCCGTTCATGATCCTGCCCGTCCAGGCGGCGCTCGAGCGCGTACCCGGCAATCTGGTCGAGGCCTCGTCCGACCTCGGCGCCTCGCCCGGCCAGACCTTCCGTAACGTGCTGTTCCCGCTGGCGCTGCCCGGCATTGTCGCCGGCTCGATCTTCACCTTCTCGCTGACGCTGGGCGACTACATCATCCCGCAGATCATCGGCACCTCGCGCCTGTTCATCGGCCAGGCCGTCTATTCGCAGCAGGGCACGGCCGGCAACATCCCGCTCGCCGCCGCCTTCACCGTGGTGCCCATCGTCATCATGGGCTTCTACCTCTGGGGCGCCAAGCGCATGGGGGCCTTCGATGCGCTCTGACGGCTCGCCTTCCGCCCCGCTCGGCCTGAAGATCGCCGCCGCCTTCGGCCTGCTCTTCCTGCACCTGCCGATCCTGCTGATCTTCGTCTACGCCTTCACGACGGAGGAAAAGAGCTTCGTCTGGCCGCCGCCGGGGCTGACCACGCAATGGTTCGCCGTCACCTGGAACCGGCCGGATGTGTGGGAGGCGCTGTCGCTGTCGATCCGCGTCGCCGCCATCTCGACGGCGATCGCGCTGGTGCTGGGCACGCTCTGCGCCGCCGCCGTCTCGCGCACGCGCTTCTTCGGCCGCGAGACCATCTCTTTGCTGGTCATCCTGCCGATCGCGCTGCCCGGCATCATCACCGGCATCGCGTTG
>NZ_RZOJ01000467.1:0-4530 GCF_003998845.1 Mesorhizobium sp. M4A.F.Ca.ET.022.05.2.1
CTGCCGATAACGCACAGGTGGGTCATCTCCTGCGAGACGTCTAACCCAACAAATTGGTCCATGGTGGCCTCCATGAGAATCATTGACGGCGAAGAATCTATCGCCCGCAATTACCCCATGTCAGCATGGCGGCCACAGCGGCCGATCGGCCACGCTTCGAGCTGCCGCTGGATCGTATTGATCAACTGTCGGTCAGCCGGAGGTCACGGATGGGTTGCGGCCCGGCAACCGATCGCCGACTCGGTCAATCCGGAAGCCGAGCTTGGCGCCCATGCAGATTGCGAAGGAGGTAAGAAACCTGCCGTGACCTGAGACCTGGCGCGTCCTAATTGCAAAGGTTTACCGTCACTCGAGGAAGGACTGACTGATGGCCGCTCGATAAGAGCGGGCGAGAACAAGGCTCGACCGGAACGCTGGAGTTAGGAGATTGCTGCAAGCCGGCGCGAACCCTGGGGAAAACCAAGCTGTTTGAAAGGGAAGGCGGGGTTGGTTCCCCGCCTTTTCATATTCCGCGCAGACTTTGTCTGTTGCGCGCGCCACAACGAACCTCGAGAGATAAAGTCAGGCTGCGGCTTTCTTGCGGGTCTTCGCCGGCTCCGTTTCCGGCTCTTTCGGTTTGCGGCCGAGCCCCATCGTCTTGGCCAACGCCGAGCGCTCTGCGGCGTAATTCGGCGCGACCATCGGATAATCTCCCGATAGACCCCATTTGGCGCGATATTCGTCCGGCGTCAGCCCAAAATCGGTCGACAGATGGCGCTTTAGCGATTTGAATTTCTTTCCGTCCTCAAGGCAGATGATGTAGTCCGGGGTCACCGACTTCTTGATCGGGACTGCAGGGTTAAGGACCACCGGCTCGTTTGCGGAGACGCTGTCGGCCGTGCCTTTCAGTGCTGTGTGCACCTGGCTGATCAGGGCAGGGAGTTCACCGACCGGGACCGGATTGTTGGAGACATAGGCTGAGACGACATCGGCGGTGAGCTCGATGAGGACGTCGATGTTGTTGTCGGCTTCTTCTGTCATGGAACTCTCCGGGTGGTTTGAAAGACAGCTGGCGAAGTGTCGCTACATAGTTGCGGTTGCTGTTGAAAGCAATAAAGCCCCGGCAAGACTTTTGCCATGCTCGTCCTGCACCGTGGTCAATAGCGACGCATCCCGCCGTCTTGCTCGTGCTGATCCGACCGCGGTTGGAGCATCCATGCTCGATGTGATGAGGAGGCGATCCTGAAACGCTGCCAAGCCCGTTCTAGATCTCTTCTATGCTGAAGATCGGAATAGATCATTCGGAGAATTCATGTCCGGCGCGCTCGACAATGGCTACCCCGAGAGCAGAGCTGGCCGCCTGTAAAGCAGCAGGATCGAACTCACAACGACCTGGGATCTGGTCGAGACGGCAACGATTGAACAGGCACCTCGGGCGCCAAGGCGCGTGCTCACGGGGAGGGGCCCGGCGCACAGCATCTGGAAGAGCCGGCGGCTGGCGCGTTCAGCTTCATCCTCGACCAGCGCTTCGCCCCGAAGAGCTGCACCGCGACATTGACGGAAAGGGGAGGGGAAGACGCCTCTGGCCAATCGTCACCAAAAAAAGCCCGCCGGAACGAACCGGCGGGCGATGGGAGGAAACTCTTTTTGTTGAAATCAGGCGGCGAGCACCGCTTTCGGCTCAACCAGTTCGTAGCCGAGTGCCTCGGCGACCGCGCGGTTGGTGATCTTGCCCTTGTGGACATTGAGGCCGTTGCGCAGGTGGTGGTCGTCGACCAGCGCCTTCAGGCCCTTGTCGGCAAGCTGCAGACCGTAGTGCAGCGTCGCGTTGTTGAGCGCGTGTGCAGAGGTGACCGGCACCGCGCCCGGCATGTTGGCGACGCAGTAGTGGATGACGCCGTCGACCTCGTAGGTCGGCTCGGCATGGGTGGTGGCGTGCGAAGTCTCGAAGCAGCCGCCCTGGTCGATAGCGACGTCGACCAGCACGGAACCCTTCTTCATGCCGGACAGCATTTCGCGCGAAACCAGCTTGGGTGCAGCGGCGCCCGGAATAAGCACGGCGCCGACGACGATGTCGGCCGAAAAGCACTCTTCCTCGAGCGCCTCGACGGTCGAGTACCGGGTGTGCACCCGGCCGGCAAAGAGGTCGTCGAGCTGGCGCAGGCGCGGGATCGAGCGGTCGATGATGGTGACGTCGGCACCAAGACCGGCGGCCATGCGGGCCGCGTGCAGGCCAACGACGCCGCCGCCGAGCACGGTGACCTTGCCGGGCAGCACGCCGGGCACGCCGCCGAGCAGCACGCCACGACCGCCATTGGCCTTCTGCAGCGCCGTCGCGCCGGCCTGGATCGACAGGCGGCCGGCAACTTCCGACATCGGCGCGAGCAACGGCAGGCCGCCGCGGTCGTCGGTGACGGTCTCATAGGCGATTGCCGTGACGCCTGAGGCCAGCAGGCCCTTGGTCTGTTCCGGATCCGGAGCGAGGTGGAGATAGGTATAGAGGATCTGGCCGTCGCGCAGCTGAACCCACTCGTTGGGCTGCGGTTCCTTGACCTTGACGATCATGTCGGACTTGGCGAACACGTCGGCGGCCGTCTTGGCGATGGTCGCGCCGGCGGCACGATAGGCGTTGTCGTCGGCGCCGATGCCGGCGCCCGCGCCGGTCTCGACCAGCACTTCATGGCCATGCGCGACATATTCGCGGACCGAGCCCGGCGTCAGGCCGACGCGATATTCGTGGTTCTTGATTTCCTTGGGGCAACCGACGCGCATTTTCTGTCTCCTGATCCGGCCCTTTGCGGGCGCGTTCCCTGTATTTGTGGAGTGAACCATGAATCGGCTCGCAGGTGTTTGCGAATGCGCTTGCCTGAACCGGCATGCTTCGATAATTGTTGCGCGAAATATCAATATTTTCGCAGGAAACACGAAAAATGCCGCTCGACAGGATTGATATCGCCATTCTGGAGGCTTTGCAGAAAGATGGCCGGATACCCAACGCGGCACTTGCCGAGAAGGTCGGCCTGTCGCAATCGGCTTGCTCGCGCAGGCTCGACAATCTGGAGAAGTCGGGCACCATCCGCGGCTATCACGCGCGGCTCTCCAACGCCGCGCTCGGCCACCAGATGACGGCGATCGTGCATATATCGCTGTCGGGGCAGTTCGAGAAGACGCTGTCGGATTTCGAGGCGGCGATCAAGCGCTGCCCGAACGTGCTGTCCTGCCATCTGATGTCTGGCGAATACGATTACATCCTGCGCATCGCCGCGAAGGATCTGGTCGACTACGAACGCATTCACAAGGAATGGTTGTCGGCCATGCCGCATGTGACGAAGATCAATTCGTCCTTCGCGCTGCGCGAGATCGTCGACCGGACGGCCGTCGGCTTGCGGCCGGAGATGCCTAGCTGCCGCTAAGCGCCAGCGGCCTCCGTCACCACCTTGCTCATCGGAATGTCGTGCGGCTGCGGATAGATGGTCGGGATGCGTTGCAATTCGTAGCCGACGCCGATTACCAGCGGCCTGAACGGCATCGCCGCCAGCGTGCGATCGAAGAAGCCGCCGCCGTAACCAAGTCGATACTTGCCTGGGTCGATGCCGACGATCGGCGAGATGACGATGTCTGGCAGCACCGGATCGCCTTCCGCCGGAATCGGGATGTTCCAGACTCCCTTTTCCAGCCGGTCGCCCGGCCTATAGGCGCGGAACACCAGCGGCTGCCCTTTCTCGATCACGACCGGCAGTGCGGTCCGCCCGCCGCGTTCGTTGATCGACGCCATCCAGGGCCGCAGATCCGGCTCGCCGCGAAAAGGCCAGTAGAGGCTGACCATGCGGCCGCCAATATCGCCGACCAGAGCGTCGAGGCCTACGGCGATGCGCGTCGACATCGCCGCGCGGGCATCGGCGGAGACTGCAAGCCGCGCCGCGATCAGCCTCTCGCGCTCGGCCTTGCGCCAGCGTCTGACATCGCTCCAGTCGGTGAGCGGCACCCTGAATTCCGGGTCGAGTTCATGCATGAAACAGGGCGGGGAGGCGTATTGGGCCGGGCCTTGCTCGTCGCGATCGTCAGCCATGCTGCGCTCCTGTCGTTCCAGCCATGAGGCTATACCTCGTGCCAACCGGTCGACATGTGCATTCACGACATCCGGCGGCGAGTCCCGGGCAATTGGACGGTCTTCCCGCTATTGTTGCAATGCACAATAATACCTAGATTGGGTCGGGTGGATTTTGCTTGGCGAGGTAAGTGAATGAACGAAGCCAGCCATCATGTCGTGGTCGTCGGCGCCGGGTTCGGTGGCCTGGAATTGACCCATGCGCTGGCCGGCGCGCCGGTGCGCATCACCATGATCGACAAGCGCAACCATCATTTGTTCCAGCCGCTGCTCTACCAGGTGGCGACCACCTCGCTGGCGACCTCCGAGGTTGCCTGGCCGATCCGTCATCTGCTGCGCAAGCGCAAGAACGTGACGACGCTTCTGGGCAACGTCACCGGCGTCGACCGCGCCGGCAGGCGCGTGCTGCTCGAGGACGGCGGCTCGGTTGCCTTCGACACGCT
>NZ_RZOJ01000468.1:0-4518 GCF_003998845.1 Mesorhizobium sp. M4A.F.Ca.ET.022.05.2.1
GATTGAGCGCCTTACGAGCCTGCTCGTCAAGCATATCTTTCTCCAGCGTGCCCTCGTGCATGAGCTGGACCCGCCGCTCGAGATCGACCCGGCGCGCCTTGACGGTGTCGAGCTGCGCCTGCAGTTCGACCGCTCTGGCTTGGAGCTGATACTTGGAATAGATGCCGAACTCGCCGTGATAGGCGTGGAAGCCGAAATAGGCCAGGAACAGCACGCAGAGCGAGGGGACGATCAGCCGGCCGGTGTTTCTCTGCTTGTGCTGACGTGTCCACATGATCCAGATCCTCGCGGCCGCGAACCCGAACGGCCCCAGAATCTTTTTCGCTCCATTGTGCTTAATGGACGGTTACGGATGGACGTATCCAGTGCCCCAAAACGAAAAAGGGCGGGGAACGCCCGCCCTTCCTAGATACAACGATGGGATGCCAGATCAGGCCTTGACCACCGACTTGCCGGCGTAGCGTGCCTGCTTGCCCAGCTCTTCCTCGATGCGGATCAGCTGGTTGTACTTGGCCATGCGGTCGGAGCGCGACAGCGAGCCGGTCTTGATCTGTCCGCAATTGGTGGCGACAGCGAGATCGGCGATGGTCGAGTCCTCGGTCTCGCCCGAGCGGTGTGACATCACCGCGGTGTAGCCGGCCTTGTGCGCGGTCTCGACGGCGTCGAGCGTTTCGGTCAGCGAGCCGATCTGGTTGACCTTGACCAGGATCGAATTGGCGACGCCCATGCGGATGCCGTCGCGAAGCCTTGCCGTGTTGGTGACAAACAGATCGTCGCCGACAAGCTGCGTCTTCTTGCCGATGAGGTCGGTCAGGATCTTCCAGCCTTCCCAGTCGTCCTCGGCAAGGCCGTCCTCGATGGTGATGATCGGGTAGTCGGATGCGAGCTTGGCCAGGTACTTGGCCTGCGCCTTCGGATCGCGGGTCTTCTTCTCGCCCTCATAGACGTAGTTGCCGTCCTTGAAGAACTCGGTCGCTGCGCAATCGAGGCCGAGCGCAACGTCCTCGCCCGGCCTGAAGCCGGCCTTCTCGATCGATTCCATGATGAAATCGAGCGCTGAGGGTGCGCTCTTCAGATTGGGGGCGAAGCCGCCCTCGTCGCCGACATTGGTGTTGTGGCCGGCATCCTTGAGCTTCTTGCGCAGCGTGTGGAAGATTTCCGAGCCCCAGCGCACGCCGTCGCGCAGCGTCGGCGCGCCGACCGGCAGGATCATGAATTCCTGGAAGTCGATCGGATTGTCGGCATGCGCGCCGCCATTGATGATGTTCATCATCGGCACAGGCAGCACGTGCGCCTTGGCGCCGCCGACATAGCGGTAGAGCGGCAGGCCGGCCGCTTCGGCCGCGGCCTTGGCGACCGCCAGCGACACGCCGAGGATGGCATTGGCGCCGAGCCGGCTCTTGTTCGGCGTGCCGTCGAGCTCGATCATCGTCTGGTCGATGTGGATCTGGTTCTCGGCTTCCATGCCGCCGATCGCCTCGAACAGCTCGCCGTTGACGGCCTCGACGGCGCGCTGGACGCCCTTGCCGAGATAGCGCGGTCCGCCGTCGCGCAGCTCGACCGCTTCATGGGCGCCGGTCGATGCGCCTGACGGTACCGCGGCGCGGCCCATCGAGCCGTCTTCCAGCACCACGTCGACCTCGACGGTGGGATTTCCACGGCTGTCCAGGATTTCACGCCCGACTATGTCGACGATGGCGGTCATTGCGATGTCCCCGATTGATCGATTGAAGCGTCGCGCCCCTCTTAGCCAAAGTGCCGCAAAAGGCAATCGGGCCGCTCGCAAATATTGCCGCCCGGCCGATTCACGAAGCGCAAATTTCTGTCATCATAAGTCATGCGCGGCACGCCGCTTTCTGGTCTATGATTCTGCTTGCGCGGGGCGAAACAGGAGGAGTTTCGCCATGTCCCAGTTGAGCGGTATCGTGAGTTTGTTCCTGATCGCGGCAGCGTTCCTGACGTCGTGCGACAACCAGCAGCCCCAGCAGGGTGCTGCGCAACTGTCGACACTACAGGCAGCGCAGTAGGATCTTCCAGAAGAAGGCCCCCGCATGTGCGGGGGCCTTTCGATTGCGACCTGCCGACTTGGCGATCAATGCCAGTAGGGCTTTACGTGGTAGTATTCGAAGGACGCATCGCGTGCCGCCTCGCCGTCGGCGCCGGTTAGCTCGTCGATCGAATAGGCCGGGGCGGCCTTGAGCTGCTCCTTCGTGAAAGCGACGACGTAGCCGCCCATATTTTCGTCATAATCGAGGCTTGCCCACGGAATGGCGTGATACTTCTCGCCCATGCCGAGGAAACCTCCGAAGCCGATGACGGCGAACATGATGCCGTTCGACATCTTGTCCAGCATGACGTCCTCAATGCTGCCGATACTGTCGCCTGCGGTATTGTAGACCGACGTGCCGATGACGCGCGAGGCGGCAATGGCTTCGGTGTGGCCAGACGGCGTAGTCATAGTGCTGCTCCTCTCGGTTAATGCCTGTTTTGACAATGAGGGGAGCGGGCGAAGGTTCCCGACTTTGTGCTTAGCTGTCGGTGAGGATGAACGTCACTTTCATGTTGACGCGATAGGCGATGATCTTGCCATCCGCGACGACGATCTTCTGGTCCTGGATCCAGGCGCCCTCGACGTTCTTCAAAGTTTTTGCGGCGCGGGCAATGCCCTTCTCGATGGCGTCCTGAAAGCTCTTTTTGGACGATGACGTGATTTCGGTGACGCGGGCGACAGACATGGCTTCCTCCTGCCAAGACGCACATTTGCGAGGATGAGGGTAACGCCGGGTATCTGCAACCACAAGCCGGCGCACGAATGGCCCGGACCAGCGCTGATGTCAGCGCCCCTTGGCTACGCGGTCGAACGCCATCAGCCTTTCGAGCAATGCCGGAAGGTCCTTCAACGGCACCATGTTAGGGCCGTCGGAGGGAGCATTGTCGGGATCCTGGTGCGTCTCGATGAACACGCCGGCAACCCCGACCGCCACCGCCGCGCGCGAGAGCGTCTCGACGAAGCGGCGCTCGCCGCCGGTCGAGCCGCCCTGCCCGCCTGGCTGCTGCACCGAATGCGTGGCGTCGAAAATCACCGGCGCTCCGATCTCGGCCATGACCGGCAGCGCGCGCATGTCGGAGACCAGCGTGTTGTAACCGAAGGAGGCGCCGCGCTCGGTCACCAGCACATTGGCATTGCCGGACCCGGTGACCTTGGCGACGACATTCTTCATGTCCCACGGCGCCAGGAACTGCCCCTTCTTCACATTCACGACCTTGCCGGTCAGCGCCGCGGCGATCAAAAGGTCGGTCTGGCGGCTGAGAAAGGCCGGTATCTGCAGGATGTCGACATGCGGGGCGACCAATGCGCACTGCTCGTCGGTGTGGACGTCGGTCAGGATCGGCAGCGCGAATTCCATGCGCAAATCGTCGAACACCGGCAGCGCCGCATCCAGCCCGGCGCCGCGCGCCCCGCTCAAGGAGGTGCGGTTGGCCTTGTCATAGCTGGTCTTGTAGACGAGCCCGATGCCGAGCTTTCCGGTGAGTTCCTTCAGCGCGCCGGCCATGTCGAAGGCATGCTGGCGCGATTCCAGCTGGCATGGCCCGGCGATCAGCGACAGCGGCGCGGCGTTCGAGAAGACGACGTTGCCGACGGTCACGGACGGATTGGGCGCCAGGGGTTTGTTCATTTTGTCTCCCGGAAGATGAAGGCGGCGCCCTGCCCGGGCGCTGGCCTGACGATAATATCATTGCCGCTCATGTGATGTGCGATGGCGTTGGCCGCAAGCAGGCGCGCGGCGATGGCGCTGCTGCGGACCGAGAAAACGATGGCGGCAAAGCGCAGATGCGGCGACGCTTCTATCGGAACGTTGCAGCGCGAGGCAAAGGTCCCGGGCTCCAGGACCGTCAGGGTTGCGTTCGGCAACTCTATCGCATCACCTTCCGAACCTTGCTTGCCGGCAGCCGTCGTGAGCAGCCCGATCTGCCCAGAAGGCCTGTCGCTCACAGCGATGACCTCGACGATGCCTGTTACGCCGTTGGCATGCGCCTGCAATGCAGTGCGGTCGATCTTCGGTGCATTGATGCGCTCACAAGCGAAAAGGAAAGCGTCATCGGCATCCTTGCTGGCGCAGAAGGCCAGCTTGAAGGACGCCAAATCGCTCTTGCCGCTCGCATCGGTGAAAGCACGGGAGAAACTCAGCAACTCCCCCGCCGACATCCCGGCTCCGACATAACGAACATGGTCGGCGTCGGCATCGCCGGTCCCGAGCACGACAGCGGAAAAGCCTTCGTCACCGAGGTTCTGCCGGTAGAGACGATCGCGCGCGACGAACACATTGCCTTCGCCTATCGCCCGGTCCGTCTCCAGGTCGTCGCCAACCGCCAGCGGCTCCAGGTAGGTGCCGTCGGCGAAAAAGACACAGCAGTTTTCGGTGCCAAACGGGTGGATGCCGGTCGGCGCCACGACAAAACCGAGTGAACCCAGCCGCACCCGAGCGGCATCCAGGCGCGCTGTCGGCAGCACCAGAT
>NZ_RZOJ01000469.1:0-4493 GCF_003998845.1 Mesorhizobium sp. M4A.F.Ca.ET.022.05.2.1
GGCCATGACACAGGGTTTCGGCAACGCCGCGGCTTCGGCATCGCAGGTCCAGGCGGCGCCGGCCCAACCGGCCGAGGACCCGATCCAGCTTCTCGAAAAGCTCGGCAGCCTGCTTGCCAAGGGAATTCTGACGCAGCAGGAATTCGATGCCAAGAAGGCCGAGCTGCTGTCCCGAATCAAGTGAGCCCGCAGGCGGGCTCCGTTTCCCCAGCCCTGCCGGTGCCAAGAGGTCCGGCGCATCCAACTCAGGGTTTTCATGCGCAAGTTCGACTGCCCGTCCTGCGGCGCGGATGTCACCTTCCGGTCGGTGCAATCGGTCTATGCCGTCTGCGCCTACTGCCAGTCCATGGTGGTGCGCACGGATGTCGACGTCAAATCGATCGGGGTGATGGCCGCCCTGCCGGACGACATGAGCCCGTTGCAACTGGGCAGCGGCGGCTATTTCGAGCAGCAGCCCTTCACGCTCATCGGGCGGCTGAAGATTGGCTGGCGCGACGGGTTGTGGAACGAATGGCACCTGCTGATGGCAGACGGCCGGCGCGGCTGGATCGGCGAGGCGCAAGGGTCTTTCTCCATCAGTTTCGAACTGGAGGGGCCCCTGCCGCGCGACGTCGAGGTGACGCTTGACCACTGTCACGGGTTGCTGACAAGCGGCAAGCCCGCCGCCGAGGCAAGGCCCGGCTTTGCCGTGCAACTCGGCGGCATCACGCTGCGCGCGGTCGACATCAAGCTGGCGACCTGCCTGGGATCGGAGGGCGAACTGCCCTTCGCCGCGCCCAAGGGCCGCCGGACGGTCGCGATCGACTGCATCGGCAGGCAGGGCGAGTTCGCCACGCTCGATCATGATGGGCGCGAGGCCCATGCCTATGTCGGCCGCTATGTGGAGTGGGACGCCTTCCGCTTTACCAATTTGCGGCCGCTGGAGGGATGGTGAGCGACCAGCCTTCGATCCTGCCGTCCGCCGAGCCGGCGCCGCCGCCGCGCGCGCCCGGCAGGCCGCGCAACTTCGCCTGCCCGAACTGCGGTGGAGCGGTTACGCTGCGCGCGGCCGGCCAGTCGATCACCGCCACCTGCAGCCAGTGTTCATCAGTGATCGATGTCGCCGACGAGAATCTGCGTATCATAGAGGCGGCACAATCTGCCATGCAGCAGTCCGATATCCCGATCGGTGCCCGTGCCCGGCTCAAGGAAATCGAATGGGAAGTCGTCGGCTATATGCGGCGCAGCGACGGGCCTGGCGATTTTCGGTGGACCGAGCACCTGCTGTTCAACCCTTACCACGGCTATCGCTTCCTGGCCGAGGAATACGACCACTGGACCCTGGTGAAGATGCTCAACCGCGACGTGCCGGGCGCGGGCAGGGAGGGCTGGATCGATGCGAATGGACGCAGCTACCAATTCTTCGGCAGGGGCTTTGCCCGCACCACCTACGTTGCCGGCGAGTTCTTCTGGCGGGCATCGACCTCGGACGTCACCGCGGTAACCGACTATATCGCGCCGCCCTACCGGCTGATGGTGGAGAGGAACGACGAGGAGATCATCGTCTCCGAGGGCGAGTATCTCGATGCGCGCCTCGTCGCCGCCGCCTTCAAGCTGCCGCTGCGCGTGCCTTCGTCCTCCTCAGCCGGCGTCAGCCAGGTCAATCCGTACAAGCCGTCATTCACGATCGTCGCCCTGGCAGTGGTTGCCGCCACGATGCTGCAGGGCACTTTGCTGGCGATCTCGGCAAACGCGCTCGTCAATTCACAAACCTACAATCTGACCGCCGCCGACAAGAACAAGACCCTGTCGTCCGGAACGTTCCGGCTGAACAGGAGCGGCAATATCGAGATCGAGACCACCTCCTACCTCAGCAATGACTGGCTCGAGCTCGACATGGCGCTGGTCAACATCGACACCAATCAGAGCTACTCGGTATTTCAGTCACTCGAGCACTACAGCGGAACTGATTCCGATGGTCGCTGGGAGGAGGGAGGCAATCGCGAGACTTCGCTGTTGCCTCCGGTTCCGCCCGGCACCTACAAATTGCTGATCGAGCCCGATGCCGGCCTGTTCTCCAAGCCGTCATCATTGCTTTCGTCCTCGGCGCCCTTGCCGGCGCAGCCCGTCACCATCACCATTAAATACGACGTGCCGGTTTGGTCGAACTACCTGATTGCCATGGCGCTGTTGCTGGCCGTGCCGGCGATCAGCTTGATCAGGCGAATGATGTTTGAGAAATCGCGCTGGGAAAAGGGTGGCGTTGCCGAGTGATGCGAAGGAGAAAGACATGAGCAAGCTGCACATGATCTATGCCACGCTGGTTGTGCTCGGCATGTCGGCGGCCAACTTCAACGGCTATGCCGTGACCGCGATGTTCAACGGCAAGCAGACTGCCAACCGCGACGTCAACGCATATCACAAATAGGAGGCTTCAATGGATGCGACCGGCCTGATCGAATTGAAATTCGTCGTTGCCTCTTTGGTCTATTCGGGCTTGGGCCTCGTCGTCTTCGTCGTCGCCTTCCTGCTGCTTGATCTGCTGACCCCCAGGGTGCAGGTCTGGAAAGAAATCTGCGAGAAGCAGAACCTGGCCCTGGCGATCTTCCTGGGCTCCGTCGCGATCGGCATCGCACTTATCATTGCCTCGGCCATTCACGGCTGACAGGCGATCCTGCGGCGAGTTGGCGTAAGGCGCTTTCGTGGAAATCCTGCTCCTCTTTTCGGCATTCGTCATCGCGACCTGCGGGCTTGTCTACGAATTGATCGCCGGCACGCTGGCGAGCTACCTGCTCGGCGACTCCGTCACGCAGTTCTCCACCATCATTGGCGCCTATCTTTTCGCCATGGGCGTCGGGTCGTGGCTCTCGCGCTATATCGAACGCAACCTGCTCGCCTATTTCGTCCGTATCGAGCTTATGGTCGGGGCGATTGGCGGTTCCTCGGCCGCGGCGCTTTTCATCTTGTTCGACCAGGTCGCCTCCTTCCGCCTCTGGCTCTATTTTCTGGTCGGTGTGATCGGCATCCTGGTCGGCGTCGAAATTCCCCTGCTGCTGCGCATCTTGGAGGGGCGGCTCGCCTTCAAGGACCTGGTCTCCAAAGTCTTCACCTTCGACTATGTCGGCGCGCTGTTTGCCTCGCTGCTCTTCCCGCTGGTGCTGGTGCCGCATCTCGGTCTGATCCGCTCCGCCTTCCTGTTCGGCATCCTCAACACCATGGTGGCGATCTGGATGCTCTATGCCAACAAGGCCGGCATGATACCCCGGCGGGGCGCGCACAGGGCTGCGGCCTTCACCGTGCTGGCACTGCTCGGAGCCGGCTTCATTTCGTCGGAACGCATCCAGTCGATCTCGGAGGCGAGCATCTATCCAGGCACGGTGATCTTCGCCGAATCCACGCCCTACCAACGCATCGTGGTCACCCGCCAGCAGCGCGACATCCGCCTCTTCCTCAATTCGAACCTGCAATTCTCGTCACTGGACGAATACCGCTACCACGAGGCGCTGGTGCATCCGGCGATGAGCGCGCTCAAGGCGCCACGCAAGGTGCTGATCATCGGCGGCGGCGACGGCCTGGCGCTGCGAGAGGTATTGAAATATCCGGCAGTCGAGGCGGTGACCATGGTCGATCTCGACCCGGCCATGACGCGCCTGTTCTCCAGCAACGAGTTGATGAGGGCACTCAATGGCGGCGCCCTGTCCTCGCCCAAGTTGAAACTCATCAATGCCGACGCCTTTCTCTGGCTGCGGGAACAGAAGCCGGCCGATGCGCGCTTCGACGCCGTGATCATCGACCTGCCGGACCCTTCCAACTTCTCGATCGGCAAGCTGTACTCGCTCACCTTCTACCGCCAGCTGAAATCGGCGCTGAACGATGACGGCATCGTAGTGATCCAGAGCACTTCGCCACTCATCGCGCGCAAATCCTTCTGGTGTGTCGACAACACGCTGGCGGCCGCTGGTTACCAGACCGCCGCCTATCATCTCTTCGTGCCGTCCTTCGGCGAGTGGGGTTTCATCATCGGCTCCTTCTCGCCCTATCGGGTGCCAGAGCACCTGCCCGAGGGGCTGCGCTTCCTCGACCTGCCGACCATGAAGGCGATGTTCCAGTTCCCGCCCGACATGGCGCATGTCGCCACCGCCATCCAGCGGCTCGATGACCAGCCGCTGGTGCGCTATTTCGACGAGGAGTGGGGCGATTACCTCATTTATTGAAAGCCGGAGTGCCGGCCTTCAGACCGGCAAGGAACGACCGTCTTTGAACGTGACGCGTCCGAAGATGCCTACCGGGCGGTCGGTTTCGCGAACGATGGCCAAGCCATGAGCCGGATCACCCGCAAGCAGTTCCTGGCGCTTGGAGCCGCCTCGCTTGGCCTTGCCGGTTCCGGGCTGGTAGGAAGGGCGTTGTCCAGCGGCGGGGAGAGCGGCCCGGTGCCCGGTGAACTCGTCGGCGCCTCCTCCGCCATCGGCCACAGGCTGCGAGGCGGCACCTTCGCCGCCGCCGACGACGACGAC
>NZ_RZOJ01000046.1:0-25741 GCF_003998845.1 Mesorhizobium sp. M4A.F.Ca.ET.022.05.2.1
AGCTGGAACCTGCTCGGCTTCGACGAGCAGAACGCGGACGACTAGGGACGACTAGGAGAGGAACTGGGCCATGGGAGGAACCACGCTCACCAACCAGTTGGTCGGATGGCTGCCTTTTCATCATGATTTTTCTCGTGTGGCTCATCTTACGCGCCGCGCTGCTGCCAGGCAGGGATCGGTGGCGGAGATCGGCCGCGAGAACACTGAGGCGGTCAGACAAAACACCGAAGCACTGAAAGCACTGCTTGCTAAGTTGGAAAGCCAATCGAAGCAATGACCACGGCAACCGAAATGGGCCGTCGCGATGCAGTCGACATGGCGGCCGCCACGATCATGGTCGGGCTGACCTTCTCCTGGGGGCTGAACTACGTCGCCGCCAAGGTTTCCTACGCCGGCTATGATCCCGTCTTCGTCTCGATCGCGCGCTCGATTCTTGGCGGGCTCTGCGTGCTCGGCTGGTGCCGGCTGCGCGGCATCAAGCTGTTCAGGCCGGATGGGACGCTAGTCGCCGGCGTCGTTGTCGGCGTGCTCTTCGGCGTTGAATTCCTGTGCCTCTATATCGGGCTGGAATACACAACCGTTGCCCGCAACACGCTACTGGTCAACACCATGCCGTTCTGGGTCCTGATCGGCAGCCATTTCCTGCTCGGCGAGCGCATCAACGCGCGCAAGCTGGGCGGGCTTGTTCTCGCCTTCTGCGGCCTTGCGGCGGTCTTCTCCGAAGGCATCGTTGCCGGCAACAATGCGACGCTCACCGGCGACCTGCTCAGCCTCGGCTCAGGGATTCTGTGGGCGATGACCAGCATCGTCATCAAGCGGTCGAAACTGGTCGACACGAGCGCCGAGAAACTGCTGCTCTATCAGCTGGCCGGCGCCGTGGTCGTCGGTCTGCTGGTCATGCCTTTTGCCGGCGCGCCGATCCGCGCGGTCACGGCCTTGCCGACCTTGGCGCTGCTGTTCCAGTCTTTCTATATCGTCGCCTTCACCTATGTATTGTGGTTCTGGTTGCTGACGCGCTATCCGGCGGCGGGCTTGTCGAGTTTCGCCTTCCTGTCGCCAGCCTTCGGTGTCTTGTGCGGCGCGGTGCTTTTGGGCGAGCCGCCGACGGTCAGGATTTTCCTGGCGCTTGGCCTGATCGCCGCTGGCCTTATCATCGTCAACCGGCCGGCGCGCAAGCAAATCCTGGGTTAGAGAGTTCCGACATGCGTGACATCCTCAACGACCTCGAAGCGGGAAAGCAGCTTTCCGATCCCGATCCCGTGCGCCGCGCCCAGATCCAGATGAAGACGCCGCTGCCGAAGCGCTTCTACAAGGCCGTTGCGGTCGTGCCGGCGGAAGAGGGCTTTGCCGTCCATCTCGACGGTAGACCGGTGCGCACGCCGGGCAGGGCGTTGCTGGCGCTGCCGACCGAGAAGGCGGCGGCCCTGGTCGCCGGCGAGTTCGACGCGCAAGGCGAGGTCATCGATCCAGTGGCCATGCCGGTCATGCGCCTCGTCAACACCGCCATTGACGGCGTCGCCAGCGATCCGCAAGCGGTGTTGGAGGACATCCTGCGCTTCGCCTCGTCCGATCTGCTGTGCTACCGCGCCGACGGTCCGCAAGGGTTGGTCGACCGGCAGAACCAGCTTTGGGATCCGGTCATCGACTGGGCGCGCAGCGCGCTTGGCGCCCGCTTCCATCTCGCCGAAGGCATCGTTCATGTCGAGCAGCCGCGCGAGACCATTGCCGTTCTCCGCGCCCATCTTGCGCAGCGCATCGAGCCCATGCGGCTCGCCGCCATCCATGTCATGACCTCGCTGACGGGCTCGGCGCTGTTGGCGCTCGCCGTCGACTTCGGCGAACTCGACGGCGAAGCAGCCTGGGCCGCCGGCCATGTCGATGAGGACTGGCAGATCGAGCATTGGGGCCAGGACGCCGAGGCCGTGGCGCGCCGCTCGGCCCGCAAGCGCGACATGATGGCCGCAGTCAGCCTGCTCGACGCGCTGAAAGCCTGAGGCCGCGCTCTGCTTTCGCACTGCACCTAATACGAAAGTCATAATCCCATCGTCGCTCTGCCGTTGCCCGGCGCTTTCTGTCATTTTTTCGCCCGTAGCTGCGTTTTTGAGTCCGCGTTCGGAGGAGTTGCGGGCGGTGGCGCAGCCATCGAGGACAGACGGGATCCCACGGGAGGACATATCAATGGCAATGGCATCGACCGCCGGCGGAACAAGCCGCGGCATGACGCGGGAAGAGAAGAAAGTCATCTTCGCTTCCTCGCTCGGCACCGTTTTCGAATGGTACGATTTCTATCTTTACGGCTCGCTGGCGGCTTTCATCGGCGCCACATTCTTCTCGTCGGCGCCGGAAGCGACGCGCAACATTTTCGCGCTGCTTGCCTTCGCCGCCGGCTTCCTGGTCCGCCCCTTCGGCGCCTTGCTATTCGGCCGCATCGGCGATCTTGTCGGCCGCAAATACACCTTTCTAGTCACCATGACGATCATGGGCCTGTCGACCTTCCTGGTCGGCCTCTTGCCCGGCTATGCCAGTTGGGGCATCGCCGCACCGATTATCCTGATCGGGCTGCGCATGCTGCAGGGCCTGGCGCTCGGCGGCGAGTATGGTGGCGCCGCGACCTATGTCGCCGAACACGCGCCCGACGATCGCCGCGGCTTCTACACCTCCTGGATCCAGACGACCGCGACACTCGGCCTGTTCCTGTCGCTGATCGTCATCCTCATCGTCCAGGGTTCGATGAGCAAGGAAACCTATGCCGATTGGGGCTGGCGCATTCCCTTCATCGTTTCCTTCGTGCTGCTTGCCATCTCGATCTGGATCCGACTGTCGCTCTCGGAATCGCCGACCTTCCAGCGCATGAAGGAAGAAGGCAAGGGTTCGAAGGCACCGCTCTCGGAAGCCTTTGGCCAGTGGAAGAACGCCAAGATCGCGCTGCTGGCGCTGCTCGGCCTCACCGCCGGCCAGGCCGTGATCTGGTATAACGGCCAGTTCTACGCGCTGTTCTTCCTGCAGAACGTGCTGAAGGTCGACCCGCAGTCGGTCAACATCATGATCGCGATCGCGCTTGCCGTCGGCTCGATCTTCTTCGTCGTGTTCGGCTGGCTCTCCGACAAGATCGGCCGCAAGCCAATCATCATGGCCGGCCTCGCTTTGGGTATCGTCTGCACCTTCCCGCTGTTCAAGGCGCTGACCAAGGCGGCCAATCCGGCTCTTGCCGCCGCGCAGCAGAACACCCGCGCGACGGTGACCGCGGCACCCGGCGACTGCAAGTTCCAGTTCAACCCGGTCGGTACGGCGAAGTTCACGACATCCTGCGACATCGCCACCTCGTTCCTGACCAAGAACTCGGTGCCTTATGACGTGGTCGCCACGGCGGCACCCGGAACGGCCGCCTCGGTCAAGATCGGCAACGAGACGGTGGAATCCTACGATGCCGTTGCCGCAGGCGATCAGGCCAAGGCCAAGGACGCCGCTTTCGTCAAGGCGGTCAACATGTCGTTGCGGGATGGCGGCTATCCGCTGAAGCGCGCGGCGATCAAGGTTCCGGACCAGAAGCTCGACGCCTTCATCGCGGCCAATCCCGAGCTCAAGCTCGACGCGGCGGCGATCCGCGGCGGCGAGAAGACGACCGTTGCGGTCGACCAGGCGGTTAAGGACAAGCTGCTGACCAAGGATGAGGCGGCGGGTGCGCCTGAGATCACCGTCTACAACATTCCGGGCGGCGGCGCCTTCGCCATGTTCGCCGATCCGGCCGCGGTGAACTGGCCGATGACCATCGGCATCCTGTTCATCCTCGTGCTTTTCGTGACCATGGTCTACGGACCGATCGCAGCAATCCTGGTCGAGATGTTCCCGACCCGCATCCGCTATACCGGTATGTCGCTGCCCTACCACATCGGCAATGGCTGGTTCGGCGGCCTTCTGCCGGCGACAGTGTTCGCGCTCAGCGCCTACAAGGGCGACATCTACTATGGCCTCTGGTATCCGGTGGTGATCGCGGCGATGTCGCTGATCATTGGCATGATCTTCGTCAGGGACACGCTCGGCACCGACCTGCACACCAAGCAGTAGCCGGTCGGCTGCGATACAAAAAAGCCCGGCGTGAGCGATCACGCCGGGCTTTTTCCATTCGCAAGTTTGCGGGAGACTCAGCTCTTCTGCCGCTGGCCTTCTTCTTCCTCGATCGCCGCTTCGTGGTACCAGCCGTCAAAATCGGCATGCGTGTTGCGCAGCGAGGCAAGCTCTGCCGCGAACTTGGCCTTTGCGCCTAAATTTGAGGCAGCTTTGCGCCCTGCCAGAGGGAACATCAAAATCTTCGCCGACGGACGGGACGGGGTGACTTGCATTGGCGATCTGCCTTCTTCTCCAGGAGCCAGTCGATTCATCTGTTTCCAAGATAGGTCGTGCGACTCATTTAAGCAATATGCCCACAAAAAGATCAGTATTTGCCTATTATTTATGCAAATAATGCTTCTGATCGATCCGGGCGCATCACTGAGACGGCTCAGCAAATTCAACGCTTAGCTTTGACCATTTTGCCGCACCCACCGGGACAAGTGTGGCACACGAATTGCTTTTTAACGATCGGCAGGTCGGCTCAGCCCGGCCATGCGTCGTCGCCCTGCGCGGTGATCAAGCAACGAGAGGCTCTAGAATGACCAAATACAAGCTCGAGTATATCTGGCTCGACGGATACACCCCGGTCCCCAATCTTCGCGGCAAGACCCAGATCAAGGAATTTGCCGAGTTCCCGACGCTCGAGCTGCTGCCGCTGTGGGGCTTCGACGGCTCCTCGACTCAGCAGGCCGAAGGCCACAGCTCCGACTGCGTGCTGAAGCCGGTCGCCGTGTTCCCGGATCCGGCCCGCACGAACGGCGTGCTGGTGATGTGCGAAGTGATGATGCCCGATGGCGTGACGCCGCATGTCTCCAACAAGCGCGCCACCATCCTGGATGACGAGGGCGCCTGGTTCGGCTTCGAGCAGGAATATTTCTTCTACAAGGACGGCCGTCCGCTCGGCTTCCCGGAGAGCGGCTATCCGGCGCCGCAGGGCCCGTACTACACCGGCGTCGGCTATTCGAATGTCGGCTCGGTCGCGCGCCAGATCGTCGAGGAGCATCTCGACCAGTGCCTCGCCGCAGGCATCAACCACGAAGGCATCAACGCCGAAGTGGCCAAGGGCCAGTGGGAATTCCAGATTTTCGGCAAGGGCTCCAAGAAGGCCGCCGACCAGATGTGGATGGCCCGCTACCTGCTGCAGCGCCTGACCGAGAAATACGGCATCGACATCGAGTACCACTGCAAGCCGCTCGGCGACACCGACTGGAACGGCTCGGGCATGCACGCCAACTTCTCGACCGCCTATATGCGCGAAGTCGGCGGCAAGGCCTATTTCGAAGCGCTGATGGCTGAGTTCGACAAGAACCTGCTGGATCACATCGCCGTCTACGGCCCGGACAACGACAAGCGCCTGACCGGCAAGCACGAGACCGCGCCGTGGAACAAGTTCAGCTACGGCATCGCCGACCGTGGCGCTTCGATCCGCGTGCCGCACTCCTTCGTCAAGAACGACTACAAGGGCTATCTGGAGGATCGCCGTCCGAACTCGCAGGGCGACCCCTACCAGATCGCTTCGCAGATCCTGAAGACGATCGCGTCGGTCCCGGCCAGCGGCCAGGTTTCGGCCGCCGCCTGATCCAAGCCGGGGCGCGTTCGCGCTGCGACGGGTACTCTGCGACAAGAAAGCCCCGGCGGAAACGCCGGGGCTTTTTTTGCATGGGAATCGCCGGCGATCACGCCGCGCGACCTGAGCGCCGCCACCATCGGCGACAATAAAAAAGCCCTCGGAGGGAGACCTCCGAGGGCTCTAAATCTCAATCCGATCAGAAGTTTAGATCGAATAGTACATGTCGTATTCGACCGGATGCGGGGTCATCTCGAAGCGCATCACCTCGGCCATCTTCAGCTCGATGTAGCTGTCGATCTGGTCGTCGTCGAAGACGCCGCCGGCCTTGAGGAAGCCGCGGTCCTTGTCGAGGCTTTGCAGCGCCTCGCGCAGCGAGCCGCAGACGGTCGGGATCTTCTTCAGCTCCTTCGGCGGCAGGTCGTAGAGATCCTTGTCCATCGGCTGTCCCGGGTGGATCTTGTTCTTGATGCCGTCGAGGCCGGCCATCAGCATGGCGGCGAACGCGAGGTAGGGGTTCGCGCCCGGATCGGGGAAGCGGACCTCGACGCGCTTGGCCTTCGGCGACGAGCCGAACGGAATGCGGCAGGACGCCGAGCGGTTGCGCGCCGAATAGGCGAGCAGCACCGGCGCTTCGTAACCCGGCACCAGGCGCTTATAGGAGTTGGTCAGCGGATTGGTGAAGGCGTTGATCGCCTTGGCGTGCTTGATGATGCCGCCGATGTAGAACAGGCAGCTCTCCGACAGGCCGGCATATTCGTTACCGGCGAAGGTCGGCTTGCCGCCCTTCCAGATCGACTGGTGGACGTGCATGCCCGAGCCGTTGTCGCCGAACACCGGCTTCGGCATGAAGGTGGCCGTCTTGCCATAGGCGTTGGCGACCTGGTGAACGACGTACTTGTAGATCAGCATCTTGTCGGCGTTGCGGACCAGCGTGTCGAACTTGATGCCGAGCTCATGCTGGGCGGCGGCGACCTCATGGTGATGCTTCTCGACGCGCACGCCCATCTCGGCGAGCACGGTCAGCATTTCCGAGCGCATGTCCTGGGCGGAATCGATCGGCGGCACAGGGAAGTAGCCGCCCTTGATGCGCGGACGATGGCCGAGATTGCCGGTCTCGTAGTCGGTGTCGTCGTTGGACGGCAGTTCGGTGGAGTCCAGGCGGAATCCGGTGTTGTAGGGATCGGCCTTGTACTTGACGTCGTCGAAGACGAAGAATTCGGCTTCCGGGCCGACGAAGATCTGGTCGCCGATGCCTTCCGACTTCATGTAGGCCTCGGCCTTCTTGGCGGTGCCGCGCGGGTCGCGGTTGTAGGATTCGCCGGAGACCGGATCAAGGATGTCGCACAGGATGACCATGGTCGACTGGGCGAAGAACGGGTCCATGTGCACCGTGTCGGGATCGGGCATCAGCACCATGTCGGACTCGTTGATCGCCTTCCAGCCTGCGATCGAGGAACCGTCGAACATGACGCCGTCGGCGAACATGTCTTCCTCGACTTCGACGACATCCATGGTGACGTGCTGCAGCTTGCCCTTCGGATCGGTGAAGCGCAGGTCGACGAATTTCACGTCGTTGTCCTTGATCTGCTTCATGATGTCTTTGGCTGTCGTCATGTCATGTATCCCTGTTTGATGACGTTTTTTGATGATGACGTTGCAGAAAGATGGGGGCGTCAGACGGCGTCCATTCCGGTTTCACCGGTGCGGATGCGCACGACTTCCTCGATGTTGGAGACGAAGATCTTGCCGTCGCCGATGCGGCCGGTCTGCGCCGCCTTGCGGATGGCCTCGATGGCGCCTTCGACGGCGTCGTCGCCGAGTACCACTTCGATCTTCACCTTGGGCAGGAAGTCGACGACATATTCGGCGCCGCGATAGAGTTCGGTGTGGCCCTTCTGCCGGCCGAAGCCCTTGGCCTCGGTCACGGTGATGCCCTGCAGGCCAGCCTCCTGAAGCGCTTCCTTCACTTCGTCCAGCTTGAATGGCTTGATGATCGCTTCGATCTTTTTCATGTAAAAAGTGGCCTCCACTGCCAAAAAGACGGGTTGTGTACCCCGCTTGCGCCTCCATCAAGCACGAACTGTGCCAAATCCTGCGGATTCGAGGCGGTATCGGGCGATTTCATCAATTGTCATGCCCGGATGCATATTCGCGTCATTCGCTGCATTGGAAGCGTCATGGACGCTCGAAGCCTATACATTGCCGATCCTCCCGTCCGCACAATAATTAGGCAAATAGCGTAATTTGCAGGCATTTCTGCCCATTGGCGCATTGCATCGAGCGATGCGTTTCTGAGCAGTGGCAGGTGTTTCGCTGTTTGCTTCAAACCGAAAACTGGACAATGCTTCACCGGAGAGCGGACCGCAATCCATGAGCAACGAACTTTTATCTCCGGTTGAAATGGCCGAGGCCGACCGGCTGGCGATCGCGGCCGGACCGCTCGACGGCTATGGCCTGATGCGACGGGCCGGCGAGGCGGTCGCCGCCGTTGTGCTGGCGCGTTACCCGGCGGCCTCAAGCGTCCATGTTCTCTGTGGTCCCGGCAACAATGGGGGCGATGGCTATGTCGTGGCGAGATTGCTGGCCGAGGCCGGTGTCAATGTCGCGGTGTGGGTATCGGGCAAACCGCGAGCCGGCAGCGATGCCGCGATTGTCGCGGCGGAGTGCCCCGCAAAAGCTCGACCGCTCGCGGCATTTGCCGCCGAGAAAGGCTCCATTATCGTCGATGCTCTCTATGGGGCAGGACTCTCGAAGCCCCTGTCCGGTCACGACGCCACGGCGATTGAAATGGCCAGGGAAATCGATCTGCCGGTGATCGCCGTCGATCTACCCTCCGGCGTCTCCGGTGCAAGCGGTGCCATTCTCGGCGCGGCATTCAGCGCCGAGGTCACGGTCACCTTCGCACGCAAGAAACCCGGTCATCTGCTGCTGCCGGGGCGGGAACGCTGCGCTGAGGTCGTGCTGGCGGACATCGGCATTGGCGATGCGGTCATTGCGCAGCTTGGCGTGTCGACGTTCGAGAACACCCCCTCGCTCTGGCGAGCTGATTTTCCAGTCCCGGCCACCGACGCGCATAAATACAATCGCGGCCATGTCGGTGTGTTTTCCGGCGGGCCGTCCGCAACCGGCGCCGCGCGCTTGTCGGCGCTTGCCGCCGCGCGGGCAGGGGCAGGGGCGGTGACCGTGCTGTCGCCAGCGAACGCCATGCAGGCGAATGCCGCGCACCTGACTTCGATCATGTTGCGCAGGACCGACACTGTCGTCGACCTGAACGACTTCATCGGCGAACGGCGGCCGTCGGCCTTTGTCCTCGGACCTGGCTTCGGCGTTGGCGAAAGGACACGGGATCTTGCCTTGGCGATACTGAGGGCTGGACGGCACGGTGCGGCCGGCGGGATCGACGGGCTGGTGCTCGATGCCGATGGCATCACCTCGTTTCGCGATGAGCCTGACATCCTCTTTGAGGCTGCTCACAAGCCGCACGCTCCCATATTGGTAGTGACGCCGCATGAAGGTGAGTTTGTCCGCCTGTTTCCGGACATTGCTGCAGACAAGAACCTCTCCAAGTTGGCCAGGGCCCGCGCGGCCGCCCAGCGCGCCAATGCGGTCGTCGTCTACAAGGGCGCCGATACGGTGATCGCGGCGCCGAACGGCCTGGCGGCCATCAACAACAATGGCGCGCCATGGCTTGCCACCGCCGGGTCGGGTGACATTCTGGCCGGCATCATCGCCGGGCTTGTGGCGCAAGGCATGGCAGTGTTCGAAGCAGCGGCGGCGGCGGTCTGGATCCATGCCGAGGCCGGTAACCGCTTCGGTCCGGGGCTGATCGCCGAGGATTTGCCGATCGCCATGGTTCCGGTGCTGCGAGAGTTGGTCGCAGCCCGTCAAGCTGAGGCCCTCGCATGAAGCGACTTGCGCTCGTCTTGTCGATCATCTTCGCGCTGCCTGCGCCGCATGGCGCACGCGCCGAGGCACCGGTGACCATCGTCGACGATCCAGCGGTGCTTGCCGCGCTCGACGCCAAGGGATTCTCATTCGCCGGCGTGTTCAGCGTCGACGGGAAGGATGATTTGAAGACCCTCTACGACAAGGCGCCGGCCTATCATGCCATCGTCGAGACGGTCGCTGCCGACGTCGCCGCGCTGCGCGCCGAAATGAAGGCCGGAGGGCGACCGCTCTACGAGGTTACCGACGGCAATATCGGCCGCATCATGGACATGCGCTGGCTCAAGACGGAAGCGGCGCGCTTTCGGCTGGTCGGCGTCGTCAACCGGCTCGACCGGCGCGATTTCGCCGCCTTGAGCCGTGACCAGGGTTGCGGCGAAGTGCGTTTCATCTACCGCCTTGCTTACAGCTTCAGGAAGAACGGCAAGGTGCTGGCCTCGCGGCTGCCGTTCAATTTCAACGCTGTCTACAGTGTCGCGCCGGATGCCGATGGCGGCTGCGTCGGCGTTGCCGGGCGCTGGACGCCGCAACTCGACGAGGCCGTCGATGCCGGCTGGCTGGCCGGCGGGCCGCTGGCGCCGGAAGAGCTCACATTCAAGCAGCTCGAACTCAACGCGCAAGTGGTACGCTTTCCCTCCGGCCAGGAGACCGAGTTCGGCGGGCAGGCCGCCTACCTCATGCGGATTTTTGGGATCGATGGCGCCACCGTCAGCGAAAAGCCGCTGGAGAACACGCCTGACGTCGCGCGGCTGTCGGAAGATGCCGTGCTCAAGAAAAAGCTCGCCGACTATGTCAGCGCCAATGTCGGCGCGGTCGATCTCGGCGTCTACGAGATACCGGACGAGTTCCTGGCGAAGAAGGTCATCTCGTGGTCCACCTTCGGCAGCGCGCGGCAGGCCAATCATCCGTTCACGCCGCTGTTCCAGCCTGCGGATTTCGCCGGGCTCGACTATTCCGCGCTGCGACTGGTGCGCACACCGGAAGCGCTGGTCGAGCGCCTGGACAATGGCGCCTGCCAGGGCTGCCATCAGGCAGGGTCCACCGCCGGCTTCCATTTCATCGGCCTGGACGACAGGACGACGTCGCCGCTCAACCGGATCGAGGTCGGCATCTCGCCGCACCTCCATGCCGAAATTCCGCGCCGCGAGGCCTGGCTGCGGGCCACGACCGAAGGCAAGGAGCCGGACCGTTTGCGTCCGCTGTCCTTCGCGCCACCGGCGGCCTGGAAAGACACCGAGGTTGATTACGCGCCGGCGGAAGCGGCGATGCCGTGCCTGATGCCGGAGGATGCCGCCCGCTTCGGCCGGACCTGGCAGTGCGGCGGCGGCACCGTCTGCACGCCGCTCGCCACGGCTTCGGGGGTGCGCACCAGGCTGGCGCAATGCCTGCTGCCCAAGGACAGCAGGGCGATGTTTTCCGGCCATCCGTGTCTGACGGGATCGATCGCCAGCAATCCGTCGCAACCCTTCAACGACCGCTACACCATCACCGGGCAGTTCGCCGCGTTCGCCTCTGACATCTCACGCACCGCCTACACATGCCGGCCGCCGAAGATCGGCGTGCCGGCCGGCATCGCATATCGCGGCTGCGACGACAAGGACCGCACCTTCGCCGCCCTCAAGGCCGGCAAGCCGATGCCGAACGAGATCTGCGGCCTGGTCGGCGGCAAGAAATTCGACACCTGCGTGGCGACCAACAATTTCGACCAATGCCTCGGCGGCGCGGTCAATCGCGGCAACCGGCCGGCCTGCTCGGCTGACCATTTTTGCCGCGAGGACTATATGTGCCAGTCGCTGCCGACGGACACGCCGGGCGCCGCCAAGGTGAAAGGCATCGGCTTCTGCTCGCCGACCTATTTCATCTTCCAGATGCGCATCGACAACCACGCAACGCCATGGGCGAGCGCTGCGCGCGCGACGATGGGTGCGGGTTTCGGAGCGGCGGAAGAGGAGTAGCGATATCAGGCGCCTGGCGGGCGGCGCGGTTCCGCGAAGGCAGCAGCCAAGGCCTCGCGCACCCTTTCCTCGCTGACACCGGATGTATCCTCGATCCAACTCGGGGTCGAAATGGGCGGCTCGAGAAAGCGGACATGGTCATTGACCGGCCCATGTACGTAGGAAAGGTTCGAGCCGAAGATCTGCACGCAGGGAATGTTCAAGGCTGCCGCGGCATGGGACATGCCGCCATTGACGCCAAGGAACAGCGCTGACGCGCCAAGCTGGTACATCACGTCGATCAGCGGCGTCGTGGTGAAATCGATCGCTTGCGGCACCTCGGCGCGGATCCGGTTCGCCGCATCATGTTCGCGAGGGCCGCCGACAATCCATACCGCCCAGCCGCGGCTGCAATA
The DNA here is from genome assembly GCF_003998845.1 of Mesorhizobium sp. M4A.F.Ca.ET.022.05.2.1. NCBI lineage: Bacteria > Pseudomonadati > Pseudomonadota > Alphaproteobacteria > Hyphomicrobiales > Phyllobacteriaceae > Mesorhizobium > Mesorhizobium sp. M4A.F.Ca.ET.022.05.2.1. The sequence goes on from NZ_RZOJ01000046.1 coordinate 11,976, forward strand.
GTCCTTGGCGATCGAGATGAAGCGCCCCATCGGCCACGATCGCGGACTCGTCATATCTCCGGTGAAGATGGCCAGGGCCGGCGTGCCGGCTTCGACACCGGCGCGGCTGCGCCACTCATCCAGTTCCGCGCCAGGAATGACCAGCTGCGGCGCTGGCCAATCGACGTTCGCCGGCTTTGCGCCCAGCGTGGCAATGGAGCATACCTCCTCGTAGAGGCGTGTCTTGCGCGGACCGAACGCCCACAAATGCCGCAGCCAATCAGCAGGAAGGCGATTGACCAACCCGAACTGCAACTCCTGCGGATAGCCGATGCGTTCCGGAATGCCGGCCAAGAACGGAATCAGGGCCGCTTTGATCGTGCTCGTCATGAGATAGGCCGTGCCATAGTTCTGCTTGCGAAGCTCGCGTATCAGGTCGCGGCGCTCTGCCAGACCGAGTTGCATATGCCGCTTCTTTAGTGCCCAGGCCTTGCGGACATGCGGCATGAAGCGGGCAAAGGATACGTTTCCGGGCGATGTCACGACGTCGATCGGGCGCTCGGGAAACCGTTCCGCGAGGATGCGGATGGCCGAATGACAGCGGACGAAATCGCCGACCGCCGGAAAGCCGACCAGAAGAATTGGATTCAAGGCGAACACCCTTTTTGCTTTCTCTTTCCGCGCCGGAGCATTCCCTGCCGTCCGGGAGATTGACTTGACTCGTTTCGGCTGCCTATTGCCGCTACGCTTTCCGGCGGGTCCATATTCCCAGCCGGTGAATTTTGACAAGGCTCATCAGAAAAGGGCAATAGCATGGTCCGCCCCATACTCGTCGAGATCGCCCCCGGCGAATTGCTGGACAAGATATCGATCCTCGAGATCAAGGCGGCAAGCATCGCCGACGCGTCCAAGCTGGCCAACGTACTGCACGAGCTGGAGCAGCTATCGCATGTTCGCGACGAACACATCCCCAGTTCAGAGGCGCTGGCTGGCCTCTACGCCGAGTTGAAGGCCGTCAACCAGGCGCTCTGGGTCATCGAGGACGATATCCGCATCGAAGAGCTCAACAAGCGATTCGGCGATCGTTTCATCGAGCTCGCCCGCGGCGTCTACCGCACGAACGACCGCCGCGCCGCCTTGAAGCGCGAGATAAACCTGCTGCTGAGTTCCGCGATCATCGAGGAAAAATCCTACGAGAACTACGAGTAGGACGGTCTCACAGCGGGGTGTTGTCGCGGCAGCGTGCGGCACGAACCCCTCAGCGTTGGAGATAGTCCTCCATCTGCCCGGTCCATCTGCTGTTGAACGCAGCGATCTGTTGTTCGGCCGTATCCGGGCTCAGCAGCGTCGAGAGCGCTGTCCGACGTATCGGGGCGATCTCAGGCGCTTCGACGTACCCAAGTGCTGCCAACCGCTGTGCCCATGAGGGGTGCGTCGACTTGCCGTCGTCCGGACGCACCCACGCCTTTTGCGCGCAAGCGTTCAGGTACTGGGCTTGCGACAGCTCCCCGGCCGCTTCCAACAGGCGGGCAAGTGGCGGTCGCGGCGGACGCAAAGCGCCCATCACCTCGCGCCGCAGCGGCTCATAGACTTTCTCGGCGAAATGTACGTCTGCCGCCGCGACGAGCAGGAGCGCGCGCGCCGCTTGTTCGGCATTTCCGGATGTCGCAGCGTGGCGATCGGCCTTGATCTCCGCCTCGCGTGAAAGTCGGATGTCTTCCCGCTCGAACGATTCCGACAGCCAGCCGATAGCCGCATGGAGGAGGCTGCCCGATATCGTCACCCCAGGTGGCGCGTACTCGAACACGAAGCCGAAACCGTTCTCGAACTCGGCAAGGTTGAGGCCGCCATTGGTGTCCTTGTTGCGCACATGCGCGTCTTCATGGGCAAGAATTGCCGCAAGAGCATTTTCGTCGGTAACGACGAGCAAGGGGATGCCGACCGTCAAAAATAGCCGGCGGCCGAGAAGACCAAGAAGCGTGCGCTCCTCCCGCACGCTGGCGTTCAAGCTGTCCTCCAGCGCAATCACGGTGCGGGCGGCTCTGCGCGGGCCGGCGACTTTTTCCCACTGGTCCCACAGGCCAGGTGCCTCCGCCCGGCTCACTCCCTTGACCTTGCTGCGCCGAAAGCCGGCAAACAATGTGCCGAATAGAAAAGCCGCCGCGGTGGTCGAGATCGGCATGACGAGAAATCCGCCGGCGATGAACCAGACTGGATGGCTGTCGAGCAGCGACATCCAGACACAGAAGATGATGGCTGCGGGGCCCACGAAAAACAGCACCCCGAACCTGCCGAACCGCCGCCCAGCGCTGATGATGAAGCGCGACATTCAGGTCACAACGGGATGTTGTCGTGCTTCTTCCAGGGGTTCTGCATGTCCTTGTTGCGCAGCATCCTGAGCGCCCGGGCAACGCGGCGACGGGTCGAATGCGGCATGATCACCTCGTCGACATAGCCGCGTTCGGCGGCGACGAAGGGCGATAGGAAGCGATCCTCGTAAGCCTTTGTATGCGCTGCGATCTTTTCCGCGTCGCCGATATCCTTGCGGTAGATGATCTCGACCGCGCCCCTGGCGCCCATCACCGCAATCTGTGCCGTCGGCCAGGCATAGTTCATGTCGCCGCGCAGATGCTTTGACGCCATCACGTCATAAGCCCCGCCATAGGCCTTCCGGGTGATCACGGTGATCTTCGGCACGGTCGCCTCGGCATAGGCGAACAGCAGCTTGGCGCCGTGCTTGATCAGCCCGCCATATTCCTGCGCGGTGCCCGGCAGGAAGCCGGGAACGTCGACGAAGGTGACGATCGGGATCGAAAAGCAGTCGCAGAAGCGAACGAAGCGCGCCGCCTTGCGGCTGGCGTCGGAATCGAGCACGCCGGCCAGCACCATCGGCTGGTTGGCGATAAAGCCGACGGTGCGGCCCTCGACGCGGCCGAAGCCGGTGACGATGTTTCTGGCAAAGCTTTGCTGGATCTCGAAGAAGTCGCCTTCGTCGGCAACCTTCAGGATCAACTCCTTGATATCGTATGGCTTGTTGGCGTTGTCGGGGATCAGCCGGTCGAGCGATAGATCGTGATCGGTCACTGACTGGTAGCATTCGATCTCGGGAATTTCCGACGTATTGGAGGCCGGTAGCAGGTCGACCAGCCGGCGCATCTGCAGCAGCGCCTCGACGTCGTTGTCGTAGGCGCCGTCGGCGATCGACGACTTCGTGGTGTGGACGGAGGCGCCGCCGAGGCTCTCTGCCGTCACCGTCTCGTTGGTGACGGTCTTCACCACGTCCGGCCCGGTGACGAACATGTAGGAGGTGTCGCGGACCATGAAGATGAAGTCGGTCATCGCCGGTGAATAGACGTCGCCGCCGGCGCAAGGGCCCATGATCAGCGATATCTGGGGGATCACGCCGGAGGCGAGCACGTTGCGCTGGAAGATCTCGGCGTAGCCGCCGAGGGCGGCCACGCCTTCCTGGATGCGAGCGCCGCCGGCGTCATAGAGACCGATGATAGGCGCGCGGTTGCGCAGCGCCATCTCCTGAACCTTGACCACCTTCTCGGCATGCGCCTCCGACAGCGAGCCGCCGAACACGGTGAAGTCCTTGGCGAAGACATAGACCGGGCGGCCGTTGACCGTGCCCCAGCCGGTGACGACGCCGTCGCCGGCGATCTTGGTCTTCTCCATGCTGAAATCGGTCGAGCGGTGCTCGACATACATGTCGAACTCCTCGAACGAACCCTCATCGAGGAAGACGTCGATGCGCTCGCGGGCGGTGAGCTTGCCTTTCTGGTGCTGGGCGTCGATGCGGGCCTTGCCGCCGCCCATGCGGGCGATCTCGCGGCGGCGCTCGAGTTCCTTCAGCACGTCCTTCATCGCGGTCCCCCAAACGGATAGCTGCGTTTGTGGTAATGATGCGCGCAGGGGAGCGCAAGCGCCGCGTTTGCCATGGTTTTTGCTGCATTGCAGCATGCGGCCTTGCATTTCGAGGCGAACTCGTCCATATGCAGCGGCATAGGCGCTTGGGCCGGCATTGTCCGGCCTTCTCGACGAATGAGACTGGTTGCGTCTGTTTTCCCTCTTTCCGGTGTTCGGCCCCTCTTTCCGGTACATCACAAAGTGGCGAAAAAGCCCCGAGGCATGAAGCTTGCGGGCACGACAGCGCAGCCGCGCGGACGATCCCGTCCGCCGCCTTGTCGTTCCATGACAATTTTTCGACGGCAGGTTGCGCCCTGCCGCCATCGATGTTTGCGGCTACAGGCCGCGTGAAAGAAGATTATTTTGACCAACGAAAACACAGCGGAACAGAATGGTTTCGCCGCGCTCGGGATCTCCGGCGCGCTGCTCAAGGCCACTCATGCCGCGGGCTTCACCGACCCGAAGCCGATTCAGGTCCAGGCGATCCCGCCACAGCTGGAAGGCCGTGACATTTTCGGCATCGCCCAGACCGGTTCGGGCAAGACCGCGGCCTTCGCGCTGCCGATCCTGTCGAAGATCATTGGGCTCGGCACCAAGCGCCGGCCGAAGACGACCCGCGCGCTGATCCTGGCGCCGACCCGCGAGCTCGCCGTTCAGATCGAGGACACCATCAAGATCCTCGCCAAGGGCGCGCATGTCTCGACCGCGCTCGTGCTCGGCGGCGTCTCGCGCTTCAGCCAGGTGAAGAAGATCGCGCCCGGCGTCGATATCCTGATCGCCACGCCCGGCCGGCTGACCGACCTGGTGCGTGAGGGCGATCTGATCCTCGCCGACACTAAATGGCTGGTGCTCGACGAAGGCGACCGCATGCTTGACATGGGTTTCATCAATGACGTCAAGCGCATCGCCAAGGCGACCGCGCCCGACCGCCAGACGGCGCTGTTCTCGGCGACCATGCCGGACGAGATCGCCGAATTGGCGAAAGGCCTGTTGAAGACCCCGGTTCGCGTCGAAGTCGCGCCGCAAAGCACGGCGGCGGCTGAGATCGTGCAGAGCGTCGTCCTTGCCCGCTCCAAGCAGAAGCGCCAGGTGCTGTCCAAGATGCTCGCCGATGAGGCGATGAAGTCGGTCATCATCTTTTCTCGCACCAAGCATGGCGCCGACAGGGTGACCAAGGATCTCGATCGTGATGGCTTCAAGGCCGCAGTCATCCATGGCAACAAGTCGCAGAATGCCCGCCAGAAGGCGCTCAACGATTTCCGCGACGGCTCGGTCCGCATCCTGGTGGCGACCGACATAGCCGCGCGCGGCATCGACGTGCCAGGCATCAGCCATGTCGTAAACTTCGATCTGCCGGACGAGGCGGAAAGCTATGTCCACCGTATTGGCCGCACCGGCCGCAACGGCAGGGACGGCATCGCCATCACGCTTTGCGACCCGTCGGAGAACGCCAAGCTGCGCCAGGTCGAGCGGATTATCCGCGCCAAGTTGCCGGTCGTTGCCGACCATCTCGGCAGCCCCGATCCCCAGCGCAACCCTGCCGAAAGGAACGAGCGTCATTTCGAGCCGGCTAACGACCGTGAACACCATGGCGGCCGTCGCGACGGCAGGCGTCCCGGCGGCGGCAACAACGGCTTCGGCAAGAAGCGTTTTGGCGGCAAGCCCAGTGGCGATCGTCCCGTCGCGGGCAAGCCGCAGGGCGAGCGTCCTGAGGGCCGCAAGCCTTTCAAGGGCAACAACAAGCGCCGTTACGGCGGCAAGCGGCCATCGACCCGGGCTGCCTGAAGCAGCGATCCGCCGGGCCTCCTGAACTGGCTTGATACGCCGGTAATCGACTGAACAGGGCGGCTGGAGCGATGCTTCGGTCGCCCCTTTTGTGACGGACTACTGCCCGGTCAGCGCCTTGACCCAGACGACAATCCGCTCGGCGAGGACGACGGTTGTCGACGGCGACAGGGCGTCGCCGGCAATGACGTGGTTGTCGACGTCACCGGTGTCGTCGACCGGCACCAGCTCGTGCGGCGCGCCCCAGCGTCCGGCGATTTCGCGGGTGCGGTCGGGCCGCACCACCTTGTCGGAATCCGAAAAGATGAAGAGGGCGGGGATGGTCGCCTTTTCCACCGGCGCCGCATAGGCGAGCTCGGTCAACGCCTGCATCGGCAGCGTCGCCGCTATCGGGTATTGGTGGGTCCAGAACCTTTCATGCAGCGCATTGCGGGTCGGGAAGCTGCGCTCCTTGCCGCCGACCAGCTCGGCGATCTGTTTGCCCCAGGGTTTGGTGAGCAGTTCGGCGCCGGACGCCTTGACGCCGAAGTTGGGCGAAATGAACGCGATCGCCGCAACCCCGTCCGAGGCGCGCGGCTCTGTCGCGGCCCATGCCGCCAGCGAGCCACCCGTCGAGGTGGCAATGACGATCACCCTGTCGCCGATCGCCCGGCCAATGGCGAGCGCCTCCTCGTAGTCGTTGATCCAGGCATTGACGCTGCCCTCGGCCATCGCGGCGCCGTCCTGGCCGTGGCCGGTGAGGCGCGTGTAGAACAGGTTGGCATCAAGCTCATCGGCGACGTCATCCGGCAGCGGCCGGACCTCGCCCTTCGAGGCCGAGAAGCCGTGGATGTAGACGATGGACAGCGGCGTCTTGGCGTGAACCATCGGATTTGCCCAGATGATCTCCTTTTCCAGCCCGTCGCGGATGTTGGGCACGGCGGCCTCTTCGCGCGCCAGATAGGCCTGCGGATCGTCGCCGATCGCGGACGGGTCGAAACGGATCTTCGTGTCGACGGGTACGCGCGGGCCGAGCACGAAGGCCATGGAGAAGACGACCGCAAGCCCCAGCACCGCAAGCACGATCCGCCGCCCCATTACAGACTCCAAGCAACAATTCTCAACCTATGGCCGTGCCTGCCGACAGGCAACACCCGTGCGCCGGCCTAAGTCGCCTGGTCCGGGCCCATTTCGTGCGGCAGCTTGCGGTCGAAATTCAGCGGCCGTGCCCTCCAGCCGGTCGTGACGCCGATCACCCAACGGCAGATCGGTCGCGGCAAGAGGCCGAGCAATTTCAGCGGCCAGCTGATGCGGTAGGGGAATGTGACCTCGAAGCCACCTTTCTCGATGCCGCGCACCATGCGGCGGGATGCGCGGTGGACAGGCATCAGCCCCGGCATTGGCAGCGTGTTCTTTTCCGTCAGCGGGGTGTCGACGAAGCCGGGGTTCATCACCTGAACCCGGATGTTCATCTTGTCGAAGTCGTATTTCAACGACTCCGCCAGGATGTTGATCGCCGCCTTGGTGCCGCCATAGGCGGCGGTGGTCGGCCAACCTGAATAGGCGGTGACCGAGCCGACGAGTACGACATGGCCGCGTCCGCGCACGCGCATATGCTCAACGACGGGCACCAGGCCATTGACGATGCCGAAATAGTTGACGTCGAAGGAGCGGCGGAAATCGCTCACCACGAGGTGCTCACCGGGCGTGGCGATGTAATTGCCGGCGTTGAAGACCGCGAGCACGATCGGCCCCATGTCCTTCTCGATCGCGGCGGCCGCCCTTGCCATGCCCGTCTCGTCGGTGACGTCACAAGGATACGACTTCACATGCCCGGGCATCTGCGCCGTCTCGACGATCAGCGTGTCGATCGGATCGTCCGCAAGCGCCGTCACCGCGACGGCATAGCCCTTCGCGGCAAGATCCTTGGCCAATGCGCGGCCGATGCCGCTGCTGCCGCCCGTTATCCAGGCGACGCCATGCTTCGGGTTGGCCCGGTAGAGTGTCATGCTGTGTCCTGCCAATGTGTCGGTAGTGCTCTAGCGGCGAAGAAATCGAATGAAAAGAGCGCTTTTCGGCGCAAGGTTGAAATGCATGCTGGAACACAGCATCTGAATTCAGGAGATTGCAGTGCCTGAAATGCGACTGGACCAGGCGAATTCTTGCCTTGAAACCGGGGCTTTGGGTTTCTAGGGTCTCGCCGCACCTACACAAGGAATCCTTGATGCCCCGTTCTGTGATCGACGCGATCGGCAACACGCCCCTGATCCGCCTCAACAAGGCCTCGGAAGCAACGGGCTGCGAGATCCTGGGCAAGGCCGAATTCATGAATCCGGGACAGTCGGTCAAGGACCGCGCAGGCCTGTTCATCATCCGCGATGCCGAGCAGCGCGGGCTGCTGAAGCCTGGCGGGATTATCGTCGAGGGCACGGCCGGCAACACCGGCATCGGCCTGACGCTGGTTGCCAAGGCGCTTGGCTACCGCACGGTGATCGTCATTCCGGACACGCAGAGCCAGGAGAAGAAGGATACCATCAAATTGCTCGGCGCCGAGTTGATCGAAGTGCCGGCGGTGCCCTACAAGAATCCGAACAATTACGTGAAGCTGTCGGGGCGTCTGGCCGAACAATTGGCGCGCACCGAGCCGAACGGTGCGATCTGGGCGAACCAGTTCGACAATGTCGCCAACCGCGACGGCCATATCAGGACTACGGCCGAGGAAATCTGGACCCAGACCAACGGCAAGGTTGACGGTTTCGTCTCGGCGGTCGGCTCGGGCGGAACGCTGGCCGGTGTCGGGCTCGGGCTAAAAGGCAAGAGCAGGGACGTGAAGATCGCTCTCGCCGATCCGCTGGGGGCCGCGCTCTACAGTTTCTACACCAGCGGCGAATTGAAGGCCGAGGGTAGCTCGATCACCGAAGGCATCGGCCAGGGGCGCATTACCGCCAACCTCGAAGGGTTTACGCCCGACTTCTCCTTCCAGATCCCCGACGAGGAGGCGCTGCCGATCGTCTTCGACCTTATCCAGGAGGAGGGGTTGTGCGTCGGCGGCTCGACCGGCATCAACATCGCCGGCGCGATCCGCCTGGCGCGGGAGCTTGGCCCCGGCCACACCATCGTGACCATGCTTTGCGACTACGGCACGCGCTACCAGTCGAAGCTGTTCAATCCCGAGTTCCTGCGCGAGAAGAACCTGCCGGTGCCTCGCTGGATGGAAGAGACCGCCGACATTTCGGTGCCCTTCGAAAAGGTCGCGTGATGGTGCACAAAACGGAAGCTCTGTTTCGCGATGACGCCTACCTGAAGGAGGCCGAGGCAGCGGTTGTCGCAATCAACGATCGCGGCGGCGTCGTTCTGGACCGGACGATCTTCTACGCAACCTCGGGCGGCCAGCCGGGCGACACCGGCTTGCTGGAGCGCGCCGACGGCAGCCGCGTCGCGATCGCCGCCACCATCACCGGCGAGACCAAGGACGAGATCATCCATGTGCCGGCGCCCGGACAAGCGGTGCCGACGATTGGCGAACGGCTGAAGCTTGCCATCGACTGGCAGCGGCGGCATCTTCTGATGCGCATGCACGCGGCCTGCCATCTGCTCACCGTCGTTTGCCCGTTCCCGATCACCGGCGCGGCCGTTTCCGTGGACGACAGCCGGGTGGACTTCGACATTCCCGATGCCGGCTTCACCAAGGAGGATGTGACGGCGAGACTCATGGAGCTGGTGCGTGCCGACCATCCGATCTTCACCCGGCTGATCACCGACCAGGAGCTCGCCGCCAATCCGGGCCTGGTGAAATCCAAGAACGTGCGTCCGCCTGTCGGCACCGGCAATATCCGTCTGGTTTGCATCGGCGACAATGCCTCGATCGACAGCCAGCCCTGTGGTGGCACCCATGTGAGGAGCACCGGAGAGGTCGGCGAGATCCATATCGGCAAGATCGAGAAGAAAGGCCGCGAGAACCGGCGTTTCCGCATCCGCTTCGGGCCGATGCCGGCGATCTGATCGACGGCACTGTTGCGGGATGGGAGGAGAAAAATGGCTGAAGATAGTCCTTTCATCGTCGACACGGATTGGCTTGAGAAGCGCTTGGGCGAGCCCGGCCTGACGATCATCGACGCGTCCTGGTATCTGCCTGCGCAAAAGCGCGATGCGCGCGCCGAATATGAGGCGGCGCATATTCCCGGCGCCCGCTTCCTCGATCAGGACGCCATTTCGGACCCGGATTCCGGGCTTCCGCACACCCTGCCGTCGCCGCAAGATTTCGCGCAGTATGTCGGCGCCATGGGCGTTTCGGCCGACGACACGATCGTGGTCTATGACGGCCCGGGCTATTTCTCGGCGCCGCGCGGCTGGTGGATGTTCCGGGTCATGGGCGTCTTCCAGGTCTACATCCTGAGCGGCGGCTTCGATCGCTGGAAGGCGGAGGGGCGCCCAGTGACAGCGGAGCCGACGAGGATCGCGCCGTGCATCTTTCACGCCGACTTCGATGCCGCGCGGGTCGTCGGCCTCGCCGAAATGCGCCGCATCGTCGACGGGCGAGAAAGTCAGATCGCCGATGCGCGATCCGCCGGCCGTTTTGCCGGGACCGATCCGGAGCCGCGCGCCGGCATCCGCTCCGGGCATATGCCTGGCGCCCGCAACGTACCGGTCACGGCATTGGCCGAGAACGGCGAGCTGCTGCCCAGGGATCGCTTGCGCAAGGTGATCGAGGATGCCGGCATAGACCTGTCGAAGCCGGTCGTCACGTCATGCGGCTCGGGCATCACAGCGGCGGCGATTACGCTGGCGCTGGAGACGCTTGGCCACACCGACAACAGGCTTTACGACGGCTCATGGACCGAATGGGGCGGGCTTGCCGATACGCCCGTGGTGACGGGCAAGGAATGACGGTGATGGAAAACGGCGCGCTGGAGGACATCGACGTCACGGTGACGTTTCTCGAAATGCATGCGCCGCCGGCCGCGTCGCCGCCGGTGCCGTATAACCGACAGGTCGCGCTCCTGAAGACCAGGGATATCCCGCTGCATTTCTACCGCTACCTGATGGATCGGGTGGGGCGCAAATGGCATTGGGTGAATGTGCTGAGGCTGAGCGACGAGGAGCTTTCAGCGGGCCTCCATCGCGAGGACCGCGACATCAGGGTGCTCTATCTCGACGGCGCGCCGGCCGGCTTCTTCGACCTCAAGCCGCATATGCCGGAAGAGGTGGAACTCGCCTATTTCGGCATGATGGAGCATGCGCATGGACAAGGCATCGGCCGCTGGTTCCTGGGCGCCGCGATCTCTGCCGCCTGGTCGCATGGTCCGAAGCGGGTGACGGTGCAGACCTGCACGCTCGACCACCCGGCGGCACTGCCGCTCTACCAAAAGCTCGGCTTCACACCGGTTGCGCAGAAGAAGGAGATCGTGCACCCGCTCTCCTTCGCCGAGCGATCCGCGAGCGTCATGCGGCCGTAGTATCGATGCCGCCTACGCCACCGGTGGCGGCTGGCCCTCGAAGGTTGGCAGCGAGGTGTCGATGCAGGCCCAGGCCGGCGCCTTGGCCGTCCATATCGTCGCACCGGGCCTGATCATGTTCGGATCGTCGAGCGTGCCCGCGCGCACAAAAATGAGATGCGGGCGCGTCTCCGCCTCGCTGAAGAGATGCACCCCGCAGGCTGGGCAAAAGCGCCGGTGCATCCTGTTGCCGCTATCGGCCACGCTCTCATAGTCGCGCGTCTCGCCGGCGATCTTGATCCGCGCGGTCAGGAAGCAGACGCTCACCGCCGCGTTGCCGGCCGCGATATACTGGCAGAAGCGGCACCAGCACAGGCGCGTGGTGATCGGCTCCGCGCTGCTTTCGTAGCGGACTGCGCCGCACAGGCATCCTCCGGTGATCATGCTCGGATCCTCGCCAACTCCGTCAACCGCTGCCGCGTTGTTCCGGGATCATCATGGCGCGGAGCGACATGTCTGGCCAGTCGGAAAACTTGGCATCTGTTCGTTCATCCTCGCTTCAGGCCGACTTTGCCAAGGTGTCGGCAAGATCAACGCGCCCGTCAGAAGGACGGGCCGAAGGAGAATGACATGCTGACCCGACGTACATTTGCCGTTGCCATGATTGCGGCACTTGCCATGCCGAGCCTTGCATTTGCCCAGGCCACCACGCCTTCCGCCGCGACGATCGAGCGCCAGCTCGAGGCAGCGCCCAGGGTGAAGCTGCGCCCCAATCAGCGCGTCACCATCCGCGAATTCAAGCGCCGGCCGGACCTCAGGCGCATGGCGCGCTCGATCGACATCCAGTCGATCAACTTCGCCTTCGGCTCGGCTGCGATCTCGGAGCCGCAATACGGCAAGATCGAAAACATCGCCGATGCGCTACACCGCATCCTGCGGCGCAATCGCGGCGCCCGCATCCTGATCGAGGGCCATACCGATGCGGTCGGGTCCTTCCAGTCGAACCAGATCCTCTCGGAGCAGCGCGCCGCCTCGCTGAAGCGGACGCTGGTGCGCGAGTTCGGCGTGCCCGGCCATGCGCTCGAAACCGTCGGCTATGGCGAGGAGTTCCTGCTGGTGCCGACACAGCAGGAGAACTGGCGCAACCGCAGGGTGACCTTGCGCCGCCTCGACGACTTCATCCGATAGCGCCCGCGTCAGGCCTTCGCCTGGATCGCCGTTCAAAAGAGCCCGGCTTGAATGACCCGGGCTCTTTCCATTTCGCTTGATGTCCAGGGCCAACGAAGATCGCGCGAGTGGATCCGACGATGACGATACGTGTGATAATGGCCGGCGCGACCGGCTGGGTCGGCAAGGCGCTGGTGCGCGGGCTCGACGCGCTCATCGACTGACGCTGCTTGGCAGGAATCGGGTGGGAAGCGTGCCGGGGACCGCATAGTTCCGGTCAGCGACACCGGAGATTTGCCATGCCCATCCAGTTCAAAGCCCTGCCGACCGACGATGTGAGAACCTTGCAGCGCGGCGGGGCGGACGCCTATGGCCACAAGCCTGAGCGCCAGATTTCCGATGGCGACGGCGTGCCGTGCCGGCATTGCCTCAAGAACGTCGGCGCCGGCGAAGCGTATCTCGTCCTGGCCTACCGGCCGTTTCCCGAGTTGCAGCCCTATGCCGAGACCGGGCCGATCTTCCTGCATGCGCAGGAATGCGAACGCGCGCCGGACGACGAGGCGCTCCCCGAAATGCTCGAGAGCAGCGACTATATCGTGCGCGGCTATGGCCGCAATGACCGCATCGTCTATGGCAGCGGCGGCGTTATCCCGACAGTCGGCATCGCGGCGCGCGCCGAAACGCTGTTCGAGCGCGACGACATCGCCTACATCCACGTCCGTTCGGCGCGCAACAATTGCTACCAGTGCCGCATCGAACGCGCCTGAAGACAAAAAATGCCCGCCGATCGTCTGGCGGGCAGTTGGGGAAAAGCCTGCGACAGAAGAGAAAGCAGCCTTCAGGCCGATGTGACTAGGCATGTTTTTCGAATGCCGAATGTGAAGTGCTTCACAATGGCGACACGGATCCGCATAAATGTCGGCGAGACTGTCGTACTCCCGTCGCAATTACTTGCTAGAAGGCAAGTGTTGATCGATTGCCGACCGCGGATGGACCGGCGGCACGTCTCAACATCGAGGAAGCGGGGCTTTGGCTCCGCTTTTTTGTTGTCCGCACTTTTTCCGTGCAAAGCAAAACCCGCCGGACGAAGCCGGCGGGCGACAGGAGGAAACTTCTTCTCGCGCAGGTGTCAGGCGGCGAGCACCGCCTTCGGCTCGACCAGCTCGTAGCCGAGCGCTTCGGCGACCGCGCGGTTGGTGATCTTGCCCTTGTGGACGTTGAGGCCGTTGCGCAGATGATGGTCGTCGACCAGTGCCTTGAGGCCCTTGTCGGCAAGCTGCAGGCCGAAATGCAGCGTCGCGTTGTTGAGGGCGTGCGCCGAGGTGACCGGTACCGCCCCTGGCATGTTGGCGACGCAGTAGTGGATGACGCCGTCGACCTCGTAGGTCGGTTCGGCATGGGTCGTGGCGTGCGAGGTCTCGAAGCAGCCGCCCTGGTCGATGGCGACGTCGACGAGCACGGAACCTTTCTTCATGCCGGACAGCATCTCGCGCGTCACCAGCTTCGGCGCCG
>NZ_RZOJ01000470.1:0-4493 GCF_003998845.1 Mesorhizobium sp. M4A.F.Ca.ET.022.05.2.1
ATTCCGGCGTCGGCGAGGGCTGAGCCGCCGCCGTCCCGGCAGATGCCGCTGCCACTGCCGGCGCTTCGGCCGCGGCCGGCTCCGGCGCCGACGGCGCGGCCGTTGCCGGGGCCGGCATATCCGGTGCGAACGATGCCGAGGGCTGCGCGTCCGCCGGTTTCGTTGCGGAAGCGGAGGCCTCGACCGCCGGCTGCTCGGACATCGCGCCCTCGACCGGCGGCAAGTCAGCGTCTTCCTGTCTCTCCGCCGCAGCGATCTCGGCGGCGGGTTTCCCAGGCGCAGATTTGGCGGCGTCGGTGTCGGGCTTCTCGACGGCCGGGACCGCCGGCCGCGCGACAACTTCGCCGGCGACGGCTTGCGCGGCATCGAGCAGCGCACGGTCGCTTTCCGAGAGCTTGCCGCGATCGATCTTCTTCAGCTTGGCGCGCACATCGTCGATGGTGCTCGAAGTCACCGTGGACAGGCTGGAATAGAGCTGGGCGCGCGGGTCGTCCTCATTGCCGTTACCGTCGCGGCCTTTCTCAGCCATGGCCGAGGCGAAGGTGGAGAGCGCGGTCAGACCGTCGATCGCCGCCCGGCGGGCGATACGCAGATAGATCACCTTCTCGCGCTCGGGATCCATCATCGAGGTGATGTCGGCCAGCTTGTCCTGGCTGACCGCCATGTGCAGTTGAATGACGCCGGAGACGAAGGAATCGGCGAACTGGCTGGCATAGGGCGAGTGGAGATAGCTGGCGACATATTGGGTGGAGGCGAGTGCGAAGCGCGCCGCATCGCCCTGCTGCGCGGCAATGCCGACCGAGCGGCGAAGCGCTGCTTCCTCGACCAGCGTGCCTGGGCTGAGCAGGCGGGCATTGTCGAGCAAAGCGAGCGCCGCGGCCGGCTGTTCGGTGGCTAGCAGCGAGCCCTTGACCAGCGCCAGGAAGGCGCCGAGGTCGGTGGGCAGCGCCATCGGGTCGATCGGCTTAAGCGTTTCGATCGCCTCGGCCGGCCGGCCGTTGAGATAGCTGATGATGCCCCTGGCGATGGCGAGGCTTTGCGGGTCGGTCTCGGCACGCGAGGCGGCAGCCTCGACGGTGACGGGATTGCCGCCGCTCATGCCGTAGACGAGCAGGGCGCGAAAGTTCTTCGGTTCCTTGAAATCCGCCGCATCCGCCGCGCGCAGACGCGCATCGGTCATTTCGAGCAGCTTGGCCTGCATCGGCAGCGCCGCGTGGTCGCCGGCGGCGATGCGGTCCTGCACGAGCTGCAGCGAACGCACCAGCTGGTACGGCTGCAGGGCCTCCTCGGCAATGCCCGCCGACGGCGCCGCAGCGCTCAGCAGCAGCAGGCCGATGGCGCGGCCGATGACGGTCGCACCTCTCATCCGCCCGTCGCCATCAGGATCTCGATACGCCGGTTGGCGGCCGCCAGCGGATCGGCCGCATCCTTCGGCTGGCGGTCGGCGAAGCCCGCGACCTCGGTGATGCGGCGCTCGTCGACGCCGCCGCGCACCAGCATGTAATAGGCCGAATGCGCGCGCGCGGTGGACAGGCGCCAATTGTCGTAGGTGTCGCTGCGGAACGGCCGTGAATCGGTAT
The DNA here is from genome assembly GCF_003998845.1 of Mesorhizobium sp. M4A.F.Ca.ET.022.05.2.1. Taxonomy (NCBI): domain Bacteria; kingdom Pseudomonadati; phylum Pseudomonadota; class Alphaproteobacteria; order Hyphomicrobiales; family Phyllobacteriaceae; genus Mesorhizobium; species Mesorhizobium sp. M4A.F.Ca.ET.022.05.2.1. The sequence goes on from NZ_RZOJ01000470.1 coordinate 1,581, forward strand.
GGCCGTTGATGCTGATCGTGCCTTTCTGGCTGTTGACTATGCGGCCGATCTTCTCCATGGCCAGCACCAGCTCGCGGCGCGGCAAGGCCGAGCCGATCTCGAACATGCCGAAATCCAGCTGGTCGGTGATCGAGATGACGACGCCCTTGTCGGTCGCTTCGACCGAGACGCCGTCATGCAGCTTGTCGCCGGGCTTGAAGGCTTCCGCCAGCTGCTGCTTGACCTCGGCCGCGGCCTGGACCGTAGCGGCGCTCGGCGCCTTTTCGCCGGCATCGGGCTTTGATGCCGCCTCGGCCTTCGCGGCTTCCAGCTTCGCGGCCTCGGCCTTCTCCTCGCCCTTGGCGGCTTCGCTTGTCGCGGCTTCGCCCTTCGCGGCCTCACTCTTCGCCGCTTCGGCCTTTGCCGTCTGCGGCTTGGCGTTCGCTTTGTCGGGAGCCGTTTTCGCCAGGGGTTCGAGCGGCGCGTCGATCACCGGCGGCGCCGGAGGCACAGCCTTGACCTTCGGCACCTGAGTCTCAGCGACCTTTTCGCCAGGCTTTGCTGGATCGCCATCGATCTTGGCGCGCTCGGCGCTTGCCTCGGCGCCGGGCGCGGCAACCTGCTGCGACCAGAAGTCCGGCGCGAAGGGATCGCGGTAGGAGTCGCCGCCGGAAGCGCCGGTCGCGGGGCCGGCATTCTGCGCGCCGCCTTCGCCCTTGGCGCTGACATTCTGCATCACACCGGTATCGGTGGCGATCTCCGACAGCACGGCGTACGGATCGGCAAACAAATGTTCGTCGGAAAGGTCGGAGTTCTGCGAGGCTTCCTTCGTCTGCCTGCGATCCGAGGATCCGGCCCCGCCCTTGCCGTCCTCGCCGGCCTTGCTGGCGCCGTCCTGCGGGTTGTCGGCCGTCAGCCCGACCTTGCTCGGACCGTCGCCGAGGTCCTCCAGGCCCTTGCGGCTGGAATTGCGGTCGATCAGCTCGACCGGATTGAAGTAGCTGGCGACGGCCGCCTTGGTCTGCTCGTTGGCGGCATTGATCAGCCACATGACCAGGAAAAAGCACATCATGGCGGTCATGAAGTCGGCGAAGGCGATCTTCCAGACGCCGCCATGATGACCGTCGTCGTGACCGTCATGATTGCGCTTGACGATGATGATCTCGTGCCTGGCCTCACCGGCATCGACAGCGCTCATGAGAGAACCTCGGACAGCGAAGCCGACCACTCGGCGATGCGCGTCTCGAACACCGCCTCGTCGATGACGACGGCCAGGTCGAAGCCGGGCGACTCGACGAAATCGAGCTGGGAGGCGCGCGTGCCGAGCGAGGCCGCCAGCGTTTCGAACAGGGACAGCGGACCGCGCACGGCGATGCGCACCGCCTCGGAGTCGGCGACGGCCTCGCGGATCGTGCGCGCAAGCGCGTCCAGAGAGCGCTTCTGCAGGTCATCGCTGACCATGCCGCCGATGATGCGGGCAAGGGTGGCGCCGACGAGTTCGGTGACACGCGCCTCCATGGCATCGATGCGCGTGGCGACGGCCTGGCCGACATCGCCGCCGAAGCCTTCGAGAAAGACCTTTGCCTCGTCGGCGTTGGCCTGGCGCTCGGCGTCGAGCGCGGCGTGGTGGGCAGCGGCGAGGCGCGCCTCGAGCGCCGTTTCCGCATCGGCGACCGCTTCGGCGATCAGGGTGCCGATGTCTGCCTGAGGCGCGGGTTCGTCCGGCTTGCGTTCGGGTTCGGCCGCGGCCTGCGGCTGACCGGCGCGGGGACTGCGGGTTCCGAAATCGGGCAGAAGATCGAAGAGGGCTGCTGAGGGCATGGTCTATCCGGCGACTTCCTGGGCGGCCCATTTGCGCAGGATCTGCGCGGTGCGCTCCTCGTTAAGGTCGACCATGCGGGCGAGCCGCTCCTGCGGCGCGGGCCTGATCTTCTGGCGAAGGTCGTCAAGCGGGGTGGTGCCCGGGCGGCCGCCCGGCAGCGCGCCGACCTGCGCGGCGGTTCCGTCGGAACCGATCGCCGCCACCGCGGGCTCGGGCGTCGGCAGCGAGCGCTGGACCTCGTCGAAGGTCGGGCCGGCGATGGCCGGCTTGGCGGACGCCGTCAGGGCCGCGGCCATCGGCCTCAAGCCGAAGAAGGCGACCAGGAACACCACGACGATGAAGGCCCCGGCATTGATCATGGTGCCGGTATATGTCCCGATCGAGGCCATGATGCCCGGCTGCTCGATCGGCTCGCCGTCGAGCCCGTCGATGAACTCGACCGCGGAGACGTCGATGACGTCGCCGCGTTTGTCGTCGAAGCCGGTGGCCGAGGCCACCATTTTCTGGATGTCGGCGACGCGCTTGGCGATCTGCTCGGGCGTGGCGTCCTTGCCGAGAATGGTCGCCAGGCGCTGCTGGTTGACGACAACGGCGATCGACATCTTGGTGACCGTATAGCCGTTGGAGACGGTAGCTATCTTCTTGGAGTTGATCTCGTAGTTGGTGATCTCCTCCTTGCGGTCGTTCTGCGAGGTGGATTGCGGTCCCTCGGTGCTGGCCGCCTGGGTCTCGGGCAGGTTCTGCTCGACGCTGGTCGGGGTCGAGGCCTGCTTCTGATTGCTGTTCTCGTTGGTGCGCACCGACTGCACGGAGCGCTCGACGCGGGACTCCGGATCGAAGATCGTCTCTTCGGTCTGGCGGGTGTCGGTGTTGACGTCGGCCTTGACGCTGGCGCGGAAATTGTCGGGGCCGAGATAGGGGGTCAGCGCGCGGCGGATGTTGTCGCCGATCTGCGCCTCGACCGTCTGCTCGACGCCCAGCGTGCGGGCCGCGCTCGTGTTGGACGGGTCGTCGCCGGCGGCCAGCAGGTTGCCATTGGAATCGAGCACCGTCACCTTGTCGGCCGCCAGGCCGGGAACGGCGGCGGCGACCAGGTGACGGATCGACATGGC
>NZ_RZOJ01000471.1:0-4468 GCF_003998845.1 Mesorhizobium sp. M4A.F.Ca.ET.022.05.2.1
GTCTGCGAAGGGCTTTCCTTCAGCCGGTCGAGCGATTGCGCCATCAATTGCCCTCCGGCCTGTTCTCGAACAGCGTCGAGCGACGTCCGCGCAGCACGATATCGAACTTGTAGGCGAGCGCGTCCATCGGGATCGTCGACTGCATGTCGAGGGTAGCAATCAGCGCTTCGATGGCTGCCTTGTCGGAAATGCCGCCGACGATCGGGCAGCGCCAGATCAGCGGATCGCCTTCGAAATACATCTGGGTGATCAGCCGCTGCGCGAAGCCATGGCCGAACACCGAAAAATGGATATGGGCAGGCCGCCAGTCGTTCGGACCGTTCGGCCACGGATAGGGCCCGGGCCTGACGGTGCGGAATACATAGCCGCCGTCGTCGCCGGTGATGGTGCGGCCGCAGCCGCCGAAATTCGGATCGAGCGGCGCCAGATAGCCGTCCTTCTTGTGGCGGTAGCGGCCGCCGGCATTCGCCTGCCAGAATTCGAGCAGAACGCCCGGCACAACCTTGCCCCGTTCGTCGAGCACCCGCCCATGCACGATGATGCGCTCGCCGATGGCGCTCTCGCCTGGCTGGGCGAAATTGTGAATCAGGTCGTTGTCGTACTCGCCGAGCATGGCGTGCCCGAACACCGGGCCGGTGAGTTCGGACAGCGTGTTGTCGAAGGAAAGCAGTGCCTTTTGCGGCGAGCGCAGCACCGAACTCTTGTAGCCTGGCGTGAAAGCCGGCGGATGCCAAAGGCGATCGCGCTGGAAGAAGGCGCCGGTCTCCGGCGCCCGGTTGGAGCCCGACTCAGGCATGGGCATTCTCGTCCATCTGCGCGAACACCTCCTTGGCGATCCTGAAGGCGCGGTTTGCGGCCGGTACGCCGGCATAGATCGCGACATGCAGAAAAGCCTCGCAGATATCGTCCCGCGATGCGCCGGTGTTGGCGGTGGCGCGTACATGCATGGCCACCTCCTCGTCATGGCCGAGTGCCGCAAGCAGCGCCAGCGTCACGATCGAGCGCTCGCGCTTCGACCAGCCCGGCCGCGCCCACACCGTTCCCCACGCGGCTTCGGTGATCAGGTGCTGAAACGGCCGGTCGAAATCGGTGGCCGCATCCTCGGCCCGGTCGACATGGGAATCGCCGAGCACGGATCGCCGGACCTCAAGTCCGGTCCGGTATCGGGTTGTGTTCTTGGAAATGTCATCCATGGATTTGCTTTCCGCTGGGAAGCGATGCGACGAAATCGCGGATCAGCCCGGTAAACGGCCCGGGCTGCTCGACGCAGGGAATGTGGCCGGCATTGCGGATCACCTCGAAGCGCGCGCCAGGGATGAGATCGGCAAGCGAGCGCACGAGATCGGGCGGCGTCGAGCCGTCCTGGTCACCGACGATGCAGAGCGTGGGCACCGCGATGCGGCGCGCGGCCTCGGTGAAGTCAGCATCGCGCACGGCGGCGCAGGTGCCGATATAGCCGGCGAGCGGCTGCCTGGTCAGCATGTTCCAGCAGCCGTCGAGATCGGTGGAACGCTCCGCGTGGAAGGCAGGGGTGAACCACAGCTTGAGCACGGCGTCGGCAATCTCCTGGATGCCTTTGCTTTCGACCGTCGCGATGCGTGTGTTCCAGCTGTCGGCCGTGCCGATCTTGTGCGCCGTATCGCTCAGGATGAGGGCCTCGACGCTTTCGGGGCGCCGCGCATAGAACCCCTGCGCGATCAGGCCGCCGACCGACAGGCCGCACAGCACGACCTTGGCCAGGCCGAAGTGATCGACGAGGCCGCAGAGGTCATCGACATGATCGTCGATCGAGCTGACGCCGCCGATGTCGGACAGCCCGTGCCCGCGCTTGTCATAGACGAGCGTCGGCATTTCATCGCCGAGCAGCGAGACAATTTCGTCCCAGATCCGGAAGTCGGTCCCCAGCGAATTCATGAATATGATCGGGCACGCATTGCCAGTCCCCGGCCTGTAGCGGTGGTGCAGCGTAACGCCGCCAATGCTGACGAATGGCACGATTTCGATCCTCCGATGTTAGCTTGCACTAGGTATTTGGTTCGGTAAAATGATATTTTGCGGCGTTTCATTAACTCCGAGGTTATCGAACCATGGCCGAAAGCCGCATCCGCTTCCGACACCTGCAAGCGTTTCTCGAAGTGGCGCGGCAAGGCAGCGTGGCAAGGGCGGCCGAATTCCTGCATGTCAGCGCGCCGGCCGTGACCAAGACATTGCGCGAGCTGGAAGAGGCGCTCGGCATCGCCGTCGTCGAACGCGACGGCCGCGGCATCCGCGTCACGCGGCTCGGCGAGATCTTCCTCGGCCATGCCGGCACGGCGATCACGGCACTGAAGCGCGGCGTCGATTCCGTCCGCCAGGACGGCGCAATCAATCGCCATCCGATCCGCATCGGCGCCTTGCCGACCGTATCGGCGCGGGTGATGCCGCTGGCGATGAGCCTGTTCCTGAGCGAGAACACGGGTGCCGCCATCAAGATCGTCACCGGCGAGAACGCGGTGCTGCTCGAGCAGCTGCGCGTCGGCGCGCTCGACCTCGTTGTCGGCCGTCTCGCCGCTCCAGAGAACATGACCGGCTTCTTCTTCGAGCATCTCTATTCCGAGCAGGTGCTGTTCGTGGTGCGGGACGGGCACCCGCTGCTGGAGCCGGGAGCCGACATCTTCGCCCGCCTCGATGAGTTCCCCGTGCTGATGCCAACCAGGGAATCCGTCATCCGTCCCTTCGTCGACCGCCTGTTCATCACCAATGGCATGACCGCGCCCAAAACCGAGATCGAGACCGTCTCGGATTCCTTCGGACGTTCCTTCATGCGCCAGAGCAATGCGGTCTGGATCATCTCGGCCGGCGTCGTCGCCAACGAGATCGCCAGCGGCGCCTTCGTCGCCTTGCCAGTCGACACCGAGGAGACCAAGGGACCGGTCGGCCTGACCATGCGCACCGACACTGCTCCCTCTCCGGCCTTTTCCATCCTGCTGCAAACGATCCGCGAAGCGGCACGGCATAGCGCCTGACAACGGACTCCGTTCGGCGTGTCTTTTCGTAACCTACGGGTTAATGAAACACCGCAAAATATCATTTTACCGAACCAAACCGCTAGTGCAATGTGACCGTGGAGGATCAAAGGCGAGCCCCGGCTGGCGGCACCCGGAAAACCGGTTGCGGCCCGCGTGGGGCGGCCACTGAGGGAGGAGCAGATGACTGAGACTATCGGCAGCAAACCCGTTATCGCCGGCATGTCGCGGCGCCAGTTCATTGCCACTTTGGTGGCCGGCGGCGCGGCCCTTGCGCTCGGCCGCGGCAAGGCCTTCGCGCAGGCCGCGGACACCCTGAAGGTCGGCTTCGTCAGCCCGCGCACCGGGCCTCTCGGCGGTTTCGGCGAGACCGACGGCTATGTGCTCGACCTGGCCCGAAAGGCGCTCGCCAATGGCATCGAGCTCGGCGGCAAGAAATACAGCGTCGAGATCCTCGACCAGGACACGCAGTCGGACCCCTCGCGCGCCGGCCAACTCGCCAAGGACCTGATAAACAACCAGGCCATCGACCTGATGCTCGCGGTGTCCACGCCTGAGGTAATCAACCCGGTGGCCGACGCCTGCGAAGCGGCCGGCGTACCTTGCCTGTCGACGGTCATGCCTTGGGAAGCCTGGTATTTCGGCCGCGGCGCCAAGCCGGACCAGCCTTCGCCGTTCAAATGGACCTATCATTTCGGCTTCGGCGTCGACGAGTTCTTCAAGGCCTATGTCTCGCAGTGGACTCTGATCGAGACCAACAAGAAGGTCGGCGTCATGTATCCGAACGACGCCGACGGCAACGCTATCCGTGCCCATCTTGCGCCGCTGCTCGCCAAGCAGGGCTTCACCATCGTCGACCCCGGCGCCTACGAGACCGGCACCACCGACTATTCCTCGCAGATTGCGCTGTTCAAGCAGGAAGGCGTCGAGATCTTCAACTCCTTCCCGATCCCGCCGGATTTCGCCGCGTTCTGGCGTCAGGCGGCGCAGCAGGGCCTGACCCGGCAGATCAAGATCGCCCAGGTCGCCAAGACCGGCCTGTTCCCGTCCGACATCGAGGCGCTCGGCGACCTCGGCATGAAGATTGCGAGCGCCGCTTACTGGCACAAGGCCTTCCCCTACAAGTCGCCGCTGACCGGTGTTTCCGGGACCGAGCTGGCCGACGGCTACGAAGCGACGAGCGGCAAGCAGTGGACGCAGCAGCTCGGCGCCACGATGTCGCTGCTCGACGCCGGCTTCGAAGCGCTGAAGTCCAGCACCGACGCCAAGGACAAGGCGGCGGTCGCCAAGGCGCTGAGCGCGCTCAACACCGAGACGATGATCGGCAAGGTCGATTTCACCAGCGGCCCCGTCGCCAACGTCTCGCCCGGCCCGATCATCGGCACGCAGTGGGTGGCGGCGAAGGAAGGCAGCAAATTCACGCTCGACTATGTCGTGACCGAAAACGCCACCGACCCGAAGGT
>NZ_RZOJ01000472.1:0-4451 GCF_003998845.1 Mesorhizobium sp. M4A.F.Ca.ET.022.05.2.1
GTCCAGTGCAGGGTGCAGGCATGGCCGTCGAGCAGGCCGGCGCGGGCGAGGAAGAACGCTGCATCCGCCACCGCGCCGATGTGCGCGCCGCCGCGCAGGCTCTTGCGGATCCAGCTCACCGCCTCATCGGCGACGAGATGGTCGGCATCGCCGCCCGAACAGACGACGATGCGGTCGACCTTCGGCGCGTCGGAGGCGGAAAAGCCGGGCTGGATGACGACGCCGTTCGAAGCCTCGACCGTGCCCTCATCGGCGCCGACGATCACCCAGCGGTAGCATTCGCGCTTGGCAAGCACATTGGCCGCGCGCAGCGGTTCGATCAGCGACGAGAACGCCATCATCGGAAAGCCAGGGAAGACCAGCACGGCGAAGGCGAGGGGGGCTTCGCCCGCCGCCGGCTGCGCGCGGTCGCGTTTGCGGTTGGCGGAATTGGAAGTCACGATGCTCTTTCCTGAGGCGGTTGGAACTGTAGCGGGTGGCCCGGCCGGCTGGCAACGGGGACGCCGGTCAACCAGCCGTTCACCAAGCAAGATAGGCAAACCTTAAGCGGAAATTGCGAGACTTGACGCAAGGTCAAGGTGATGAAACGCCGGAGGCTTTCCGATGGAACTGAACTACGACTTCGAATTCCAATCGATTTTTCCGAAGGCCGTCTGGCTCGTTCCCGAGTGCAAGCGTTTGCTGGACGAGGTTGGTATCGCCCATAACGTCCAGGGAAACCATGTCCCGGCCTTTGTCGATCCCGCGACCATCGTCGCCCTTCGGCGCGAGCCCGACAAGATCAGGACGATGATGCTGGGGGCCGGCTGGAGCCTGCTGCCCTATGAAGGCGAAGCCTCGCCGGAAAAGGCGCAGTTCCTGATCCCGCAATTGCTGGAGATCCATGCCAAGGCTGAAAGCCGCGCCTATGATGCCCACGCCGCCAAATATGCGGTCTTTGATCTCTTCGGCTTCACCAAGAAGCTGACCATGGGCGAGATCATCGGCGCCGACGGCAGCCCGACCTGTTCGGAACTGACCCGGCAGCGAATGCAGGGCGCGCGGCCGGCATCCGGCTTCGAGATCTACAAGGCGCTGATGGCGATGGCGGGCGACGAGAGAAATCATCCCGCCGCCGAGCCCGCCGCGCCGCCGCCGCCAGTCAAGCCGGCCGCACCGACGTCCGGCCCGTTTGCCCGCGTCGCCCGCGTGTTTGGACGCCGGCAAAACTGACACGTGTCCGAAATCGCGGCGGAATTCATGATAGTCTCGCCGCTCGCTTGGTGGCAGAGAGAGCCGAGCGGGCACTTCTGCGCCCTGGCAACGGAGGCATGGCGATGTTTGCGGCAAAGACCATCGAGAGCACGGACAAGGCGGCCTTCTACAATGAACTCGCCGCGCAGCTGAAGGCGCTGCTCGACGGCGAGCGCGACCCGATCGCCAACGCCGCCAACACCTCGGCGCTGATCTACCAGATGGTGCCCGACCTCAACTGGGCCGGCTTCTACTTCCTGCAATCGGACGAAGAGCTAGTGCTCGGCCCCTTCCAGGGCAAGCCGGCCTGCGTACGCATCGCCGTGGGCAAGGGCGTGTGCGGCACGGCGGTTGATTTGGGCATGTCGATGCTGGTCAAGGACGTCCACGATTTTGCCGGCCACATCGCCTGCGACGCGGATTCGCGCTCGGAACTGGTGGTGCTGCTCAGGGACAATGACGGCGTCTTCGGCGTGCTTGACCTCGACAGCCCGCTGCCCGGCCGCTTCGACAAGGACGACCAGGCCGGCATCGAGAAGCTGGCCGCGATCTTTGTCGCGGCAAGCTCCTTCGAGGATTAGGGCATTGATATTTAGATGAGGCCGGCCTGACCTGAATCTCAACATGCCCACTAGGCGAACTTCACCAGCGTCAGACTAAACGCCGCGATGAACAGGAAGGCCGAGAAGGCCAGGACGAGTGGGCGCAGGCCGCGCGAGCGGAGCTGCGAGATGTCGGCCTGGAGGCCCATGGCGGCGAGCCCCATGGTCAGCATGATCTGGGTGGCCAAAGCGATCGCCGAATGCACTGCGGCCGGCATGGCGACCAGGCTGTTCAGCCCCACCACCGCGACGAAGGCCACGACGAACCACGGCATCGGCGGCTTCGCGGCCGAGCTGTCGGCGTTGCCGCGGCGTGCCATCAGGCCGAGCGTGATCACCATCGGCGCCAGCATGGCGACGCGCGTCAGCTTGGCGACGGTCGCCGTCTCGCCGGCCTGGGCGCCGTCCTGGAAGCCGGCGCCGATAACTTGCGCCACCTCATGGATTGACGCGCCGGCCCACAAGCCGAAAGCGTGCTGGTCGAGGCCGAGCACCGGCGCCAGCAGCGGGAAGCCGAGCATGGCGACGGTGCCGAACAGCGTGATCCCGGCAACCGCGTAGGTGACGTCCTCGTCGCGCGCCTCGGTGACGATGTTGGTGGCGACGATCGCCGAGGCGCCGCAGATCGAGGTGCCGGCGGCGATCAGTTGCGCCAGCTTGCGGTCGACGCCGATCAGCCGGCCGAGCGTGATTGTGAAGACGAAGGTGGCGCCGAGTGTGGCCGCAATGATGCCGACGCCGCCAATGCCGATCGCCGCGACCTGGCCGAGCGTCAGCTGGAAGCCGAGCAGCACGATGGCGAAGCGCAGCAGCCGGCGCTGCGCAAAGGCGATGCCGGCCTTGGCATGGGCGGGCGTGCCGAGCACGTTGGAATAGATCATGCCGGCCACCACGGCGAGGATCATCGGGCTGAGCAGGGCAAAGCCGGAGACATTGCGCGCCGAATAGGCGACGCTGGTGATCATCGCCGCCAGCACAAGCCCCGGGACGACGCCGGACGAGATCGAAGTCAGGGCAGAGCTACTGCCGGTGGAGGTCAGGCCGTTTGGAAGATTGTTCGCGGTGGCGGGCAGGACGGGCAAAGGGGTTCTCCAGGTGCCCTCGTCGTGGGAATGCCATTCCGAAACCAATCTTTCCAACGAATTGTTTGAGTTATAATGATCGAGTTTTCCGAACGATTGAGCACGGTCCTGTCTTAATAGACGTCGTTTTCCCGAAACCGCCGCATTGTCTTGGGCGGTATCGATGGCGAATTCCACACGCTGGCTCAATCACCGCCGCTTGCGTTTGACAGGGCGGCTGCCGCATCGTTATTTCTGGCCGTATACGACGATCACTCGCCACAAGCGAAGCCCGCTGGCCCACAGGGAGCGAAAAGCATGTCTCACAATCTGCAGTTCTACATCGACGGCGCCTGGGTCGATCCGGTGGTGCCCAATAATCTCGATGTCATCGATCCGTCCACCGAGGACGCCTTCGCGCAGATTTCGCTCGGCACCAAGGCCGATGTCGACAAGGCGGTAGCCGCCGCCAGGCGCGCCTTCAACAGCTTCGGCTTCACCTCGGTTGAGGAGCGCCTCGATATCCTCAACCGCGTCATCGAGGTCTACAAGAAGCGCAGCAAGGACCTGGCGCTGGCAATCTCGCGCGAGATGGGCGCGCCGCGCCAGATGGCGCTGGACAGCCAGGTTGGCGTCGGCCAAGCGCATCTGGAGAAGATGGCCGAGGTGCTGAAGAGTTTTCAGTTCCGCCACGTGAAAGGCTCCTCGCTCATCGTCAAGGAGCCGATCGGCGTCGTCGGCCTGATCACGCCATGGAACTGGCCGCTCAACCAGATGACCTGCAAGGTCGGCCCGGCGCTCGCCGCCGGCTGCACCATGGTGCTGAAGCCGTCGGAGATCGCGCCGCTCGACGCCATCATCTTCGCCGAGATCATCGACGAGGCCGGCGTGCCGAAGGGCGTCTTCAATCTCGTCAACGGCGATGGCCCGACCGTCGGCCAGGCGCTGGCCAGCCACCCGGATGTCGACATGATGTCCTTCACCGGCTCGACCCGGGCCGGCATCCTGGTCGCCAAGGCCGCCGCCGACACGGTCAAGCGCGTGCACCAGGAGCTTGGCGGCAAGTCGGCCAACATCCTGTTCCCCGATGTCGACCTCGAAAGGGCCGTCACCAAGGGAGTCGCCGGCTGCTTCGGCAACAGCGGCCAGTCCTGCAACGCGCCGACCCGCATGTTCGTGCCGCGCGACCGTCACGACGAGGCGGCCGCCTATGCTAAGACGGCGGCCGAGAAATTCACCGTCGGCCCGGCCGACGCGCCGGGCTCGAAGCTCGGCCCGGTGGTGAGCCAGCTCCAGTTCGACAAGATCCAAGCTTTGATCCAGAGCGGCATCGACGAGGGCGCCACGCTTGTCGCCGGCGGCCCCGGCCGCCCGGCCGAGCTCAACCGCGGCTACTTTGTCCGCCCGACCGTCTTCGCCGACGTCACGCACGACATGCGCATCGCCACCGAAGAGATCTTTGGGCCGGTGCTGGCGATCATGCCCTACGACACGGTCGAGCAGGCGGTCGAGCAGGCCAACGACACCGTCTTCGGCCTTGCCTCCTACATCCAGG
>NZ_RZOJ01000473.1:0-4393 GCF_003998845.1 Mesorhizobium sp. M4A.F.Ca.ET.022.05.2.1
GACAACGGAAGTGCCGCTCACGCCTCGCCGGCTTGCGGCAGCATCTTCCGCGCCGGATCGGGCGCTTCGTCCGCCGGCGCGGCCGACTTGGCCGGCCGCCGGCCAAGCGAGCCGGCGGTCAGCAGGCTGAGCACGATGAACGGGATGCCGATGCCGAAGGCCGAGCGGATGCCCCAATGATCCGAGACGAAGCCGAGCAGCGGCGGGCCGAGCAGGAAGGCGACGAAGGAGATCTGCGACAACGCCGCGACGTTAATCGCCGCGGAGCGGTCCGTGCGCTGCGCGGCGGCGGAGATCGCCAGCGGGAAGATGGCGCTGGTGCCGATGCCCAGAAACGCAAAGCCCAGCAGCGAGAAAAGCGGCGCTGGCGACAGGAAGACAAAAAGCACGCCGGCCGCCATTGTCGCCAGCAGCACGCGTGCCACGCCGCTTGGCGAATGGCGGTCGACGAAACTGTCGGCGAAGAAGCGCGTCGTCGCCTGCGAAAACGCAAACAGCGCCACCGTGAAGCCGGCGACGAAGGGACCCGTGTCGAACACGGTGCGCATGTAGATCGCAGACCAGTCGATACTGGCGCCTTCCAGCAGCATCGCCGACAGGGTCACCGCGACGAGGACCAGGATCGGCAGTGTCGGCCGCGCGAACATGGGCGCGGCATCGCCGGTGCCGGTGTGACGGGCGGGCGCCGGATCGTAGCCACCGAGAAAGAGCATCATCGACAGGCCCACCATCGGCAAGACGACGGCGAGATGGAGTTGTGGCGACAGTCCGAGATGGGCGAGCGCGCCGCCGAACAGCCCGGCACCGAAGAAGCCCATGCTCCAGAACGAGTGCGCCCGGTTCATGATCCGGCGTCCGAGCAGGAACTCGGTCCTGTCAGCCTCGACGTTGAGAATGATCTCGACGCTGCCGATCATAAGGCCGACCGGAAGCAGCATCAGGAACAGCGCAAGCGGTCCCGGCGCGTGCACCGCGATGGCATAGGCGAGCGCGATGAGCGGCACCAGGCCGAGCAGCGCGCGGCGGAAGCCGACGCGTTCAAGCACCGGCGCCGCCAGCGTCAGCGCCGTCAAGGTGCCGATCGGCGTTCCGATCAGGCTGAGCCCGAGCGTGCCGTCCTCGATCTCCATGGCGCGCTTGATGTCGGGGAGCCGCGGGAAGATGTTGCCCATGGCGAAGGAATAGATCGCGAACCCGGCATAGACGCGGTGTTGAGGGGCAAGGCTGAGACCAAAACGCATCGTGGTGCTTTCAATGAAAGTGGGTCGACGGCCGGCTTGTCCAGCAGTCCGACAAGGCTCACTCCTTGCACAAACGTGCAAAACATGCAAGAACGTGCAGAACAAAAACAGGATCATGCAATGCTGACCGATCAACGACACCAGATCATCCGCGACCGTCTTGCGGCCGAGGGGAGGGTGCTGGCCGGAGAACTGGCGAGCCACTTCGGCGTTTCCGAGGACACAGTCCGGCGCGACCTCAGGGAGTTGGCGAAGGCTGGTGAGTGCCGCCGCGTCTATGGCGGCGCGGTCGCATCGGCACCCTTTGCCGCGGCAACAGTCAGTCAGCGCAGCGGGCACGCGGTCGAGGAGAAGATGCGGCTGGCGAGCGCGGCCGTGAGGCTGCTTTCCGCCGGACAGAGTCTGTTCATAGATGGCGGCACCACGAACGCGGCGATAGCCAGGGCCATTCCGCGCGAGCTCGAGCTGACCATCGCCACCAATTCGCTGGATGTCGCCTCGGCGCTGTCCGATCATCCGTCGGTCGCGTTGATCGTGCTCGGCGGCAGGTTCGTCCGCGACCTCGGAACCTGCGTCGGCGCCGATACGCTGGCGGCCGTCTCGCAGCTTGGCGCCGATCTGTGTTTCCTGGGCTCCTGCGGCCTCGACGCCGCGCGCGGCGTGACGGCCTTCGATTCGGCCGAGGCAGAGGTGAAGCGCGCCATGGCCAGGAACAGCGCCGGCCTTGTCATCGCCGTCACCAACGACAAGCTGGCGACAGCGGCGCCCTACCGCGTCGCCAAGCCCGAAGCGATCCGCCATCTGGTGGTCGAAAAGACCGCGCCGGCCGCGATCCTCGCCGATTTCGAACGCCAGGGTGCTGAAATCCATTTCGCGTGAGAGGCCAAAGCGGCACGCCTGTGTGGCTGGTGGCGTCTCAGTCCAAAAACTAGCTGGCGATCATCATCGCTTGTAGTTGTTGCCGATCCTCTGTGGACCACTGGCTTGGGTCTTCCCCATGCGCGGACTTCGCGTGAAGCTCAACGTGCTGCATGACTTCTTCCGCGCTTTCTGCCGTAAACCTCCCCGGACAGGCTTCCATCCCGGGATAGTCCTTGCACCGATACGTGTACGCCATCGCTGCCTCCATCTTAGGAACATCTAATGGAGCGACCGCCTGCGGCCTTTGTCAACCGGCTCTGCAATTTCAACCGAGACACTACCGCGTGACCGCTTGCCTTGACAAAACCGGCCTCCCATGCGCTTTTCGCGCCAATTTTCGAGGCGGGCCTTCGGTCCGCAATCAGCATCCGGACTTCATCCATGACAATGCATCGTTACCGCAGCCATACCTGTGCCCAATTGAGAAAGAGCGACGTCGGAAATTCCGTTCGGCTGTCGGGCTGGGTGCATCGCGTGCGCGACCATGGCGGCCTGCTGTTCATCGACCTGCGCGACCATTACGGCCTGACCCAGATCGTCGCCGATCCGGATTCGCCGGCCTTCAAGATCGCCGAGACCGTGCGCGGCGAATGGGTCATCCGCGTCGACGGCGAGGTCAAGGCGCGCCTGCCGGAGACGGTGAACGCCAACCTGCCGACCGGCGAGATCGAGATTTTCGCGCGCGAGATCGAGGTGCTGTCGGCGGCCAAGGAACTGCCGCTGCCGGTGTTCGGCGAGCCTGACTACCCGGAAGACATCCGCCTTAAATACCGCTTCCTCGACCTGCGCCGCGAGACGCTGCACAGGAACATCGTGGCGCGCACAAAGATCATCGCCGAGATGCGCAAGCGCATGGGCGAGGTCGGCTTCACCGAATTCTCGACGCCGATCCTGACCGCGTCCTCGCCCGAAGGCGCGCGCGACTTCCTGGTGCCGTCGCGCATCCATCCCGGCACCTTCTACGCCCTGCCGCAGGCGCCGCAGCAGTACAAGCAGCTGATCATGGTCTCGGGCTTCGACCGCTATTTCCAGATCGCGCCGTGCTTCCGCGACGAGGATCCGCGCGCCGACCGTCTGCCCGGCGAATTCTACCAGCTCGACCTCGAAATGAGCTTCGTCGAGCAGGACGATGTGCTGTCGACCATGGAGCCGGTGCTTCGCGAAGTGTTCGAGAGCTTCGCCGCCGGCAAGCCGGTGACGCAGAAATTCCGCCGCATCCCCTATGACGAGGCGATGCGCACCTACGGCACCGACAAGCCGGACCTGCGCAACCCGATCGAGATGCAGGCCGTATCGGATCATTTCCGCGAGTCCGGCTTCAAGGTGTTCGCCAACATCCTGGCCAATGATCCGAAGGCCGAGGTCTGGGCCATTCCGGCCAAGACCGGCGGCAGCCGCGCCTTCTGCGACCGCATGAATTCGTGGGCGCAGGGCGAGGGTCAGCCGGGCCTAGGCTACATCTTCTGGCGCAAGGAAGGCGACAAGCTCGAAGGCGCCGGTCCGATCGCCAAGAACATCGGCGAGGAGCGCACCGAGGCGGTCCGCCAGCAGCTTGGCTTGGCCGACGGCGACGCCGCCTTCTTCGTCGCCGGCGACCCGAAGAAATTCGTCTCCTTCGCCGGTGCCGCGCGCACCCGCGCCGGCGAGGAACTGAACCTCGTCGACCGCGACCGTTTCGAGCTTTGCTGGATCGTCGACTTCCCGTTCTTCGAATGGAACGAGGAAGAGAAGAAGATCGACTTCGCCCACAATCCGTTCTCCATGCCGCAGGGCGGCATCGAGGCGCTGGGCGGCGAGGATCTGCTCGGCATCAAGGCGTTCCAGTACGACATGGTCTGCAACGGCTTCGAGATCGCCTCCGGCGGCATCCGCAACCATCTGCCGGAGACCATGGTCAAGGCCTTCGAGACGGTCGGGCTCGACCGCGCCACCGTCGAGGAGCGCTTCGGCGGCCTCTATCGCGCCTTCCAGTATGGTGCGCCGCCGCATGGCGGCATGGCGGCCGGCATCGACCGCATCGTGATGCTCTTGGTCGGCGCCAAGAACCTGCGCGAGGTCACCATGTTCCCGATGAACCAGCAGGCCTACGACCTTCTGATGAACGCGCCCTCGGAAGCCACGCCGCAGCAATTGCGCGAACTGTCGCTGCGCGTCGCCGTGGCAAAGAAGGACTGACGGCAGCGTTGCAACTGCTCTTTCTCCCCGTCTCTATACGGGGAGAAATGTCCGGC
>NZ_RZOJ01000474.1:0-4383 GCF_003998845.1 Mesorhizobium sp. M4A.F.Ca.ET.022.05.2.1
GCCGTAGACGGCGCGGCCATGGTCTTCGTGCTGACCCGTACCGGCTTCGGCCGCGCCGTCTACGGCATCGGCAACCGTGAGCGCGCCGCCTATCTTTCGGGTATCGACACACGCCGCGTGGTGATGGTCGCCTTCGCGGTTTCGGGCGGACTCTCGGCCTTTGGCGGCGTGCTTTTGGCGGGTTACGCTTCGAAGGCGGCGCAGTCGATGGGCGATGCCTATCTCTTGCCGTCGATCGCGGCGGTGGTGCTCGGCGGCACCTCGATCCTTGGCGGACGCGGTTCCTATCTGGGCACTGTCGCCGGCGTCATCCTGATCACGCTTCTGCAGTCCATCCTCTCGGTCATGCAGATGCCGGAGGCAGGACGGCAGATCATCTACGGCGTGGTCATCGTGGTCATGCTTCTGCTCTACGGCCGGGCCCCGGCGAGCCGCTGACCGTGATCGAAAAAGCGGGACCGCCGGCGACCAAGACGCCGCTGGCCATCGTGGTGATGGGGGTTGCCGGCTGCGGCAAGTCCGCGGTCGGCGAGGCGCTGGCGGCGGCGCTGGGTACGGCATTCGTCGAGGGCGACAGGCTGCATCCGCCCGAGAATGTGGCGCGCATGGCAAGCGGTGAACCGCTCACCGACGAATTGCGCGCCGGCTGGCTCGATGCGATCGGCCGGCGCATCGCGGCCTCGATCGCCGACGGGCAGAGCGTAGTCGCCGCCTGCTCGGCGCTGAAGCGCGGCTACCGCAGGCGGCTGCGCGGCTTTTGCCCGGACCTGCGTTTCGTCTATCTGGAAATCGATGCGGAAACCGCCAGGCGCCGTGTCGGCAGCCGCAAGGGGCATTTCATGCCGGCGAGCCTGGTCGACAGTCAGTTCGCCACTCTGGAAGCGCCGACAGCGGATGAACCCGCCTTGACCGTGGACGGCACCGGCCGGATCTCCAACATCGTCGCCGGCGTGCTTGACGAACTCAGGACAAAGACCTCATGAGGATACGTCGGCGTCGGCGTCCGTCGTGTCGCCCGACCTCGCGGTGAACCTCTGGGCACCTGCCCATACCATCATCTGTTCCGGGTACAATTTCATCGCCTCCAGGAGGCGATCGCGCTTGAGCAGGATGTAGCGCGCCTGCAGCTCCAGGTTCTTCGCCGCCATCTCCCCTGTCGCGGCGGATATCGGCTCTTCAGCCGGGACCAGTTCGGGACTGATAACCGCACGGTATTCGCGAAACGGCACCGTCTCGAAGGTCGACATGGCAAACAGCGCCGTTCCGCCGCGCGCGGCGAAGTTCGCCGGAGTCGAGGCCAGTTGGGTCCAGCCGCTTTGCCCCATGTCGACTTCGGTGAACGTCGTGCCGGAGTGGGTGGTGTTGGTCATCAGGACGACGCCGTTTTCCCTGAGCATGCGCTGCATGCGCACGGTCACCTGATAGGCGTCGCCGCGCTCGAAGATGACCCGGCCTTTCAGAAAACGGTTCTCCACCGCGATCAGCGGCCGGTTCAGGAAGCGCAGGCCGAACACCGTGTCCGAAACGCCGTGGAAGTTGACGCTGACCTGATGCGCCTCGATGCCGGCCTCATGCAGGGCCCGCTTGCCGATGACGGTCTGGGCGGTGAACTGATCACACCAGATGATGGCGCCCCGACCTCGCTGCAGCGCCGCGCGCAGGCCCTCAAGCCCCTCCAGCCGAATTTCCGGCGACCAGCCATGGCCGGTGATGTGCGCGGCAAGCAGCAATTGTCGGCGATGGACCGCGGCAAGCAACCCCTTGAATAGCGCTTCCGTATCGACGCCATCGCCGAAGACGGCACGAACCGCCGCGGCATAGCGTGGAAAATCCTTGCGGAGATGGCGCCTCAGCCGGAGCTTGGAGCTCCAGGCGCAGATCCGCATCCAACTGGCGAGCGGCAGCGTCGCGGCGACCACGAGAAAAAAGCCGAGCAACAGGCTTTCGCGAACATCGCGGTTCGAGAAGCGGCGCAGCCGGCCGGGCCTGACCAGCCTGCGGCTGAAGAAGCGGACCGCTTCGCCGCGCTCCGGCACCGGCACGTCGGCGATGATCTCGGTGTGGTAGATGTTGGACGATGTCCTGCGGTCGGCCCTGCGGGATTTTCCGAACCACGGCAGCCTCATCGGATCGGTGTCCCGCCTGTTCCTGGTTGCGTCCGAAAGGCCGCTCTACTGCGTCCATTGCCCCGACGCAATCGGGCACAGGCATTCGAGCGCCCAGGGGACGGCGCTGACCTTGATGCGGAGCTTCAGGTCCGGGTTAGATCTGCGAGGTCAGCTCGACGGGAAAATCGTCATTGTCGGCGTCGCGCATGGCGGCAAGGCTGCGGTTGTCCAGCACCTCGGCAATCGCCTGGCGCACTTCCAGCATCATGTGCCGGACCTGGCAGGTCGCCTCGTCGCAATCCTCACAGCGCTGGTACTGCGTGCGGCTGGCGCAGGGGATCGGCGCCAGAGGCCCGTCGAGGACGCGCACGACATGGCCGATCTTGATCTCGGAGGCCGGCCGGGCAAGGCGATAGCCGCCTTCCTTGCCCTTGCGGCTCTGGACGAAACCGGCATTACGCAACTCGCCCAGAATAGCGTCGAGGAATTTCTTCGGAATATTGTTGGCGACAGCGATGTCGTTGACGAATGCAAGCTGGCCGGCCGGCAGTCCGGAAAGATGCACGAGGGCCTTGAGGCCGTATTTGCCTTTTTTGGTAAGCATGCCCGATTCAGTTCATGAAACCCCCAACCGCCTGCATCTGGCGGTTGTTTGTGTGCAAATCATGACGTCTCGGATCGCGTATTGCCGTTTCGTGCAAAACAAGCCGCCCGACGGCACGTTAGGCACAAACGCGTTGATTCTTTGTAAGGTTTTTCACAGATGAGGTCGAGATTTTGCCAGGATCCGGCCTGCTGACGCATGAAATGAGGAAAGCCGGCACGGCCGGCTTTCCTGCTCAGGCCGAAGCCGAGGCGTTGGACCCTCAGCGGTTGCCATAGGACTGGTCGAGCAGGCCGCCGGCGGCGAAATGCTCGGCCTGCACCTTGGCCCAGCCGCCGAAGACGTCGTCCACTGTCAGCAGGCGGACGTCGGGGAACTGGTCCTTGTACTTCGCGGCGACCGCCGCATCGCGGACGCGGTTGCCGTTGCGGGCGAGGATGTCCTGGCCTTCGGGCGTATAGAGGAAGTCGAGATAGCTCTTGGCGAGATCGCGCGTGCCATGTTCGTCGGCAACCTTGTCGATTATGGCGACTGGAAACTCCGCCAGCAGGCTGACCGAGGGCGTGACCTGCTCGAACTTGTCGTCGCCATACTCCTTGCGGATGCCACGCGTCTCCGATTCGAAGGTGATCAGCACATCGCCGATCTCGCGCTGCACGAAGGTGGTGGTGGCCGCGCGGCCGCCGGTGTCGAAGATCGGCACGTTGTTGAACAGTTTGGTGACGAATTCCTTCACCTTGGCGTCGTCGCCCTTGAAGGCCTCCTTGGCGTAAGCGGTGGCGGCGAGATAGGTGTAGCGCGCATTGCCCGATGTCTTCGGATTGGGGAAGATCACCTGCACGTCGTCGCGCACCAGATCGTTCCAGTCCTTGATGTGCTTGGGGTTGCCGGCGCGCACCAGGAAGGACGGCAGCGAATAGAAGGGCGAGGCGTTGTCTGGGAAATCCTTCTGCCAGTCGGCGGAAACGAGCCCCTTCTTGACCAGGAAATCGACATCGGTGACCTGGTTCAAGGTGACGACATCGGCGCCGAGCCCTTCGGCGATGGCGCGCGCCTGAGCGGAGGACCCGGCATGCGACTGGTCGATCGTCACGCCCGGATGTTCGGCGACGAAGGCCTTGTTGACTTCGGCGAACAGCTCGCGGCCGACGTCGTAGGACGCGTTCAGCAACCTGTCGGCCGACCAGGCCTCGGAGGATGCGAGGAAGAGGGTGGCCAGTGCCGCCGCGCCAAGCAAAAATCGCTTCATGAAAACCGGCTCCTTGAGAGTTGCAACAAGGGCGCAGGATAATAGCACAAGGCCGGCCAGCGCCAGACATGCGAGCCGGCGCTATCGTGTCGTCGTCGGAAAAGATTCCGCCGAAACAAATGCTTGTTAGGATTTTCTTTCAGGCTGATTCAGCTGGCTTTTCCGGGCTCAGATGCCGGGAAAAGCTTCCAGCGCCGCGGCCTGAACGCCACCCGACTCTTCTGCGCCGCCGGATGGTCGACGGGCAATTCGACCTCGACCCGCTGGCGCTCGCCGCCGACTTCGAGCTCCACCCGCCTGGTGCCAGCGACACGGCGGCTGGCGGCAACGGTGCCGGCGATGCAGCCGCTGCAGCCGTCAAGGAGCTCGACGTCGTGCGGGCGGAAGTAGAGCATTGCGTCGCCTGAGGCCGCGTGCGGGGC
>NZ_RZOJ01000475.1:0-4366 GCF_003998845.1 Mesorhizobium sp. M4A.F.Ca.ET.022.05.2.1
GTCCTGGTCTCGCGATTGCTGGGGCTCATGTGCGGGCGGGCACTCATCTCTGTTTCAATGCAGGGTTGAAACTTGAGGGACAATTGGCGTGAGATCGCCGCTGGTGTCAAGCTGAAATGGCTAATTTCCAGAATATCGCAAGAAAAGCTAAAATTTAGTGCCAGGTTTATTCCTGGCAGTCGGAGCCGGGCTTTGCAAAACGAAAGTCGCCCGCGCGTTACCGCGCGGGCGAGACAGAATTCGGCGAATGCGCCACCGTGGAACGTGGTCAGCCGTGGTTTTGCTGGGTGACGATCACCGGGATCAGGAGGTCGCCCCAATTGCCGTCGCCGCCATGATGCCTTGCCGAGCGCACGAGCTCCACTGAGACGCCCGCCTCTACCGCCTTCATCACCGACTGGTTGAGCCTGTGCAGGTCATTGGCCAGCATGCGGATGGTCGCCTGCTGGTCGACGCTCATGGCCGAGGACTGCTCTTCCGCCCTTTCCTTGACGCGGCTTATCGATGCCATTGGTCTTCTCCTTGTGTCCTATGCCCTCTCGGGCGTTTCCTCTGTTGGTCGTCTTCTGTGGCAGCTCACTCGGCTGCCGGCTTGAACTGGGCGTGCTCGGTCGATTCATGCATGGCGGTGGTCGACGACTGACCGCCGGTGATCGCCATCGAGACCGCGTCGAAATAGCCGGTGCCGACCTCGCGCTGGTGCTTGGTCGCGGTGTAGCCATGGACCTCGGCCGCGAATTCAGCCTCCTGCAGTTCCGAATAGGCCGCCATCTGCCTCGCCTTGTAGCCACGGGCCAGCTCGAACATGCCGAAGTTGAGCTGGTGGAAGCCGGCCAGCGTGATGAACTGGAACTTGTAGCCCATGGCGCCGAGTTCCCGCTGGAACTTGGCGATCGTCGCGTCGTCGAGGTTCTTCTTCCAGTTGAACGACGGCGAGCAGTTGTAGGCGAGCAGCTTGCCCGGATGATGCCTGCGCACACCCTCGGCGAACTTCTTGGCCTGCGCCAGATCGGGCTTCGAGGTCTCGCACCAGATGAGGTCCGCATGCGGCGCATAGGCAATGGCGCGCGCTATGCAGGGCTCGATGCCGTTCCTGACCTGGTAAAAGCCCTCGACCGTGCGGCCGGCATCATAGTCGACGAAGGGCTGGTCGCGCTCGTCGATGTCCGACGTCAAAAGCTTCGCCGCCTCCGCGTCGGTGCGTGCCACGACCAGCGTCGGCGTGCCCATCACGTCGGCCGCGAGGCGGGCCGCATTGAGGTTGCGGATATGCGCCGCCGTCGGGATCAGAACCTTGCCGCCGAGATGGCCGCACTTCTTTTCCGACGCCAGCTGGTCCTCGTAGTGGACGCCGGCCGCACCCGCCTCGATAAAGGCCTTCATGATCTCGAAGGCGTTGAGCGGTCCGCCGAAGCCGGCCTCGGCGTCGGCGACGATTGGCGCGAACCAGGTCTCGACCGAAAGCCCCTTGCCTTCGGATGTCTCGATCTGGTCGGCGCGCTGCAATGTGCGGTTGATGCGCTTGACCAGCTCCGGCGCCGCATTGGCGGGGTAGAGCGACTGGTCGGGATACATGGCGGACGCGGTGTTGGCATCGGCCGCGACCTGCCAGCCTGACAGATAGATCGCCTTCAGCCCGGCTCTGACCTGCTGCATGGCCTGGTTGCCGGACATGGCGCCGAGGGCGTTGACGAAGTCCTCCTCGTGGATGAGTTTCCACAGCCGGTTGGCGCCCATTTCGGCAAGGCTCTGGCGAATCTGGACCGAGCCGCGCAGCCGCTTCACATCCTCGGGCGAATAGGGCCGCTCGATACCATCGAAGCGACCTTCGGGCGCGGATGGAACGAGGTTGTAAAAATCGGTCATTGGATACTCCAGTTCATTCGAGGCCGGTTCTTGGAAACGTCGCGTCATGGGAGTTGTGCGCCGTTGGTGTGTGACATCATTTACATCGCGTTGCGAAAAACGCGAGTAAAACCGAGCTTTTGGCCGAAAAATAAGGGAAAATTAGTGTTGCGCTTGACTGGTAAGCTCTGTAAATTTGTCACGATTGTAAAAGGTTGCGCGCAGGCCTCTGCGGCCAGATCGTGTAAATTCCTGTCAAGGATGGATTTGAGTGGCTGACCAGAAGATTTTTGCCGGGCCGCGCATCCGCCGCATCCGCAATGCCAAGGGCCTGACCCAGACGGCGATGGCCGAAGGGTTAGGCATCTCGCCGTCCTATCTCAATCTGATCGAGCGCAACCAGCGGCCGCTGACGGTGCAACTGATCCTCAGGCTGGCCTCGGTCTACAAGGTCGATCCGCATGAATTGCAGGGCGAGGCGAAGGGGTCGATTTCGGCGCTCAAGGAAGTGTTCGGCGACCCGCTGCTGGCGGCCGAACTGCCGGGCGACCAGGAGCTGATCGAGCTCGCCGAAGCGGCCCCCAACGCATCCGCCGCGATGGTGAAACTGTTCCGCGCCTATCGCGAGCAGGCCGAGCGGCTTTCCGATCTCAACGAGCTCCTGGCGCGCGAGGGCCGCGCCACCGCGCTGTCCGGCGCCCGCCTGCCGGTCGACGAGGTGCATGAGATATTCGAGCGCCGGCCGAACCATTTCGCCGCGCTGGAGGAGGAGGCCGAGGCCTTCACCGCGCTGCTTGACCCCGGCGACGACCTGTTCGGCGCGCTGAAAGCCTGGCTTAGGCGCGAATACGGCATCGTCGTCAAGGTGCTGCCCGTCGCCACCATGCCGAACTGGCGCCGCCGCTACGATCGCCACTCGCAACGCCTGTTCCTGTCCGAGCGGCTGTCGCCCTTCGACCAATTGCGCGAAGTGGCGATGGAAGCCTCGCTGATCCGCATGACGGTCGCGGTAGCTGGAGAGATCCAGGCGCTGAAGCTGACCACGGACGAGGCCCGCCGGCTCGCCCGCTTCGAGCTCGGCCGCTACGCGGCGCATGCCCTGATGATGCCCTATCAGGCCTTCCATGCCGCCGCGCTGCGTGCCCGTTACGATATCGACGTGCTGCGTTCGCGCTTCGGCGTGTCCTTCGAGCAGGCGGCCAACCGCCTGACCATGCTGCAGCGTCCCGGCGCCTCCGGTGTGCCGTTCTTCATGCTTGAGGTCGACAATGCCGGCAACCGCTTCCGCAAGGCGGGCAGCCAGGGCTTTCCGCAGAGCCGCTTCGGCGGCGGCTGTCCGAAGCTGCCGGTCCATGCCGCCTTCACCCAGCCCGGCCAGATCCTGGTGGAGGCGGTGGAAATGCCTGACGGCGCCGAATTCCTCTGCATTGCCCGCACGCTGGAAGGGCCACAGGGCGCGTTCTCGGAGCGGCCGCGCCGCACGGCGCTGCTCATCGGCTGCGATATCGGCTTTCGTGACGAGATCGTCTATGGCGGCGCCCTTCCGGGAACGGCGAGCGGCAAGTCGGGGCAGGGCGTTGCCGTCGCCACGCCGGTGGGACCCGCCTGCCGGCTCTGCGAACGCATCGGTTGCCTGGCGCGCGCCGAGCCGCCGGTGACGCGGCCGCTTGGCCTGGACGAGATGGTGACTGGCTTGAGCGCCTTCGATTTCCAATGACGTCGATTGTGCTGGTCGGCCCGGGAGGCCCATCCTCCTTTGCAACAGCAAGCCATTGAGGGTTCTCCACGCAATCTTTCCGTCGGCAATATTGATTAAGCATTAGCGCCGCGATATCAAAAACGAATTGCGCAAGACTGGGGGGTCGGCGATGAACAGGAAAGTTTTTTGGCTTGGGCTGACGCTTGCCCTTTCAGCCTCATCCGCATTTGCGGAGAAATCCTCGGAATTCTTCAAATCGTACCAAGAGTACAATGATGCCGGCAAGGCATTCCTTGACAAGATCGAGCCCAGGACCGGTGCGATAGATCTTGCCGAAGGCGTGCACCTCGATCTCAAGGGTAAGTTCTACTTCCTGGACAAGAAGGATGCCGCCTCCGTCCTGACCGAGGCTTGGGGCAATCCGCCAGATGCAGGTGCCGACTCCGTCGGTATGATTTTTCCGACCAGCCATGATCCCATCGCCGAGAACAATTGGGGCATTGAGTTGCGCTGGGAAAAGATCGGCTATGTCGATGACAGCGACGCCGCGTCGATCGACTACGCTGAATTGTTGCGCAGCATGCAGGAGGACACCCTGTCCAGCAACGATCAAAGGGTGAAGGACGGATTTCAGCCCGTCACCTTGATCGGCTGGGCCTCGCCGCCCGTCTACGATGCCGTCAACAAACGTCTGCACTGGGCCAAGGAGCTGCAGTTCGGAACCGATGCCGTCCACACGCTCAACTACGATGTGCGCTTTCTCGGCCGGGAGGGGGTCTTCGTGATGAGCTACATCGCCACGGTGGAGCAACTGCCCGAGAT
>NZ_RZOJ01000476.1:0-4352 GCF_003998845.1 Mesorhizobium sp. M4A.F.Ca.ET.022.05.2.1
GTCCGAAATCGTCGCTGACGCCGCGCAGCGCTCGGCCCAGTATTACGTCAACTCGCGTTGGCTCGGCGGCATGCTGACCAACTGGAAGACGATCTCGAACTCGATCCAGCGCCTGCGCAAGCTCGACGAACTGCTGGCCGGCGAGGCACAGGGCCTGACCAAGAAGGAGCGCCTCAACCTCGACCGC
This sequence comes from Mesorhizobium sp. M4A.F.Ca.ET.022.05.2.1, assembly GCF_003998845.1. Classification (NCBI taxonomy): domain Bacteria; kingdom Pseudomonadati; phylum Pseudomonadota; class Alphaproteobacteria; order Hyphomicrobiales; family Phyllobacteriaceae; genus Mesorhizobium; species Mesorhizobium sp. M4A.F.Ca.ET.022.05.2.1. The sequence continues at coordinate 188 of NZ_RZOJ01000476.1, forward strand.
GAGCGCGAGAAGCTCGACAAGGCGCTGGGCGGCATCAAGGACATGGGCTCGACGCCGGACCTGATGTTCGTCATCGATACCAACAAGGAAGCGATCGCCATCCTCGAGGCCAAGCGCCTCGGCATTCCGGTCGTCGCCATCATCGATTCGAACTGCGACCCGGACAAGATCGACTTCCCCATCCCCGGCAATGACGACGCGGCTCGCGCCATCCAGCTCTACTGCGACCTGATCGCCAAGGCTGCGATCGACGGCATCGCTCGCCAGCAGGGCGCGCTCGGCGTCGACATCGGCGCCTCGGTCGAGGCTCCGGTCGAGCCGGCGCTCGATGCCCCGGCGGCCGAGACCCCGGAAGCATAATAGCGAAGGCCGGTTCCGGCCTTCATCTTTCCAATATCTTGGCGCGCTAAGCGCTGTCGCCGGGCGCATCATCGAGAATCGATGGTGCGTCGGCGCATTTGAAACAAAGAGGCGACAATGAGCATTACGGCTGCACAGGTCAAAGAACTCCGCGACTTGACCGGCGCGGGCATGATGGACTGCAAGGCGGCGTTGAACGAGACCAACGGCAACATGGAAGAGGCCGTCGACTGGCTGCGCAAGAAGGGCATCTCCAAGGCCGACAAGAAGGCTGGCCGCACCGCTGCCGAGGGCCTTATCGGCGTTGATGCCGGCCTGCGCGAGGCTGCCATTGTCGAGGTCAATTCCGAGACCGACTTCGTCGCCCGCAATGCCGCGTTCCAGGAGATCGTCGCCAACGTCGCCAAGGTGGCGCTGGCCTATGGCGCGACCGAAGCTGTGGCGGCCGCCAAGTACACGGGCTCGGACAAGTCGGTCACCGAGACGATCAAGGATGCGGTCGGCACCATCGGCGAAAACATGGGCTTCCGTCGTTCGACCAAGCTCTCTGTCGCGCACGGCGTGGTGGCGAACTATGTGCATAACAAGGTCGCCGACGGCCTCGGCAAGCTCGGCGTGCTGGTTGCCATCGAGACCACCGGTAATGCAGAGGCCGCAAATGCCTTTGGTCGCCATGTCGCCATGCATGTTGCGAATTCCAACCCGGTTGCGCTGACCGCCGAGGAAGTCGATCCGGCGCTGGTCGAACGCGAGAAGGCGATCTTCTCCGACCAGGCGCGCCAGTCCGGCAAGCCGGAGGCGATCATCGAAAAGATGGTCGAGGGCCGCCTGCGCAAGTTCTATGAAGAGGTCGTTCTGCTGAAGCAGGCTTTCGTGCTCAATCCCGACATCACCGTCGAGAAGGCGCTGAAGGATGCCGAGAAGGAAATCGGCGCTCCTGCAAAGATCACCGGCTATGTGCGTTACGCGCTCGGCGAAGGCATCGAGAAGGAAGAGACCGATTTCGCCGCGGAAGTCGCGGCGGCGGTCAAGAAATAGCCCGAAGCACAAGTAGGGCTACAGAGCTCAGGCAGCACGGCCGGGCGTCCGCGAGGATGCCCGGCCGATTTCTTGCGCGGTGTCGATGAAGGCCCGGAGCTTCGGCGCCATCGACGCCCGGCGCGGGAAATAGAGGAACAGGCCGGGTTCCTCGATCGCCGACTGCGGCAGGATCTGCACGAGGCGACCGGCGGCGATGTGGGCGCGCACCAGCGGCTCAAAGACATAGATGATGCCAACCCCGGCAAGCGCGAGGTCGATCGCGGCGAGCGAATCGGTGACGATTGCCGTGCCATTCGTTTCCACAGAGACGTCATTGCCGTCCTCGCTCAGGTCCCAGCGGTAGAGCGCGCCACTGCGCACGAGGCGGTAGCCGATGCAATTGTGGCCGGCGAGATCGGCGATGGCGGTGGGACGGCCGCGCCGCCCGACATAGGTCGGCGAAGCAGCCATCACGACACTGAATGGCGGCGTCAGCCGGACCGCCACCATATCCTGTGCGATCATCTCGCCCAGCCTGATGCCGGCGTCGAAACCTTCTCCCACGATATCGACGAGGCCCTGATCGGCAAACAGCTCGACGGTCACGTCCGGATAGCGCTCCGCCATCGCCGCCACCACGGGGGTCACCGCCAGCGGGATGGCGATATGGGAGACGTTGATCCTGAGCAGCCCCGCCGGGCGGCCGCCGATGCCGCGGATGCGGTCCATGCGTTCGGCGATGTCCTGCAGGGCAGGGGCTGCGGTCTCGATCAATGCCTTGCCGGCTTCGGTCAGCGAGACGCTGCGCGTCGTGCGCGCGAACAGCGGCTGACCGATCCGCTCCTCGACCAGACGCACAGCGTGGCTGACCGCCGACGGGCTCATGCCGAGCTCGGCCGCGGCGAGCGCGAAGCCGCCGCGCCGTGCGACGGCGACGACGACAGGCAGGTGGCTGAGCAGATCGCGATCCATTGATGAGCGGTATCGCATAGTCATTGCGAACAATGCAATCTTATCGTCTGCCGCATACTTGCACACATTGTCGCCAGCGCCACCGGCGGCGGGCCGATGCAGAAGGAGAAGACGAGATGAAAGCGTTGAAGCACGTCACTTTCGCAGCGGGCATGGCATTGGCACCGGTCGATGCCGGCGGAGCGGAACCGTCGGACTGGCACGCGCACGCCAATGAGCGCGCCGTGATCCGCATCGCCGACTCGATCGACCGCGCCGTCGACGCGCAGGACTGGCCGCTTGCCCGTAGCTATTTCGCGGATCGGGTCACTGTGGATTTCAGCAGCCTCTCCGGACGGCCGCCGGCCACCATCGCCTCGGACGAGCTGATCGGCACATGGTCGGCGAACCTCAAGGGGAGCAAGACGAGCCTGCACCTGCGCACCAACCACCAGGTGGTGATCGACGGCGACCGCGCCACCGTGTCGTCGAATGGCTACGCCTGGAATCGGATGGAAGGCAATGGCGACCCGCTCTGGGAAGTCTGGGGCACCTACGAGCACCGCCTGACCCGCACGCAAGCCGGCTGGAAAGTGGATGGCTTCACGTTCCGCATGACGCATGAGCGCGGCAACGCGTGGGTCAAGACCACTCCCGGCCGCTGAATGGCGGCATCAATCCCTATCAGAATCGGAACTACATCATGACGATGAATTACTACACCCTCGGCAACAGCGGCCTTCGGGTAAGCCGCATCGCGCTCGGCACGATGACCTTCGGCACGGAATGGGGCTGGGGAGCCGACCGGGAAACCGCCCGCTCGATGTTCGACGCCTATGTCGAGGCAGGCGGCAATTTCTTCGATACCGCCGACCTCTACACCAATGGCACGAGCGAGACCTGGCTCGGCGAATTCGTCGCCGAGCGCGGGCTGCGCGACAAGGCAGTGATCGCCACCAAGTTCACCATGAACACCGAGCCCGGCAATCCGAACAGCGGCGGCAATGGCCGCAAGAACATCATGCGCGCGGTGGAGGCCTCGCTCAGGCGGCTCGGCACGGACTATATCGACCTCTACCTGCTTCACGTCTGGGACAGGCTGACGCCGGCCGAAGAGGTCATGCGCACGCTGGACGACCTGGTGCGCGCGGGCAAGGTGCGCCATATCGGTCTGTCGGACGTGCCGGCCTGGTATGCCGGCCGCGCCCAGGCGATTGCCGAATTGCGCGGCTACGAGCCAGTTTCGGCCTTGCAGCTCGAATATTCGCTCGCCGAACGTTCGATCGAGCATGAGTTCGTCCCCTTCGGCACGCGTCACGGGGCGGGCATCATGGTCTGGAGCCCGCTGGCCAGCGGCTTGCTCAGCGGCAAGTATCGGCCGGCGCAGGCCGGAAATGCCGGCCGGCTCGATGGGTTCCGCAACACCACCCATCCGGGGTTCCAGAAATTCACCGAGCGCAACTGGAAGATCGTGGCGGAGCTCGAAAAGGTTGCCGCCGAACTCGGCCGCAGCATGCCCCAGGTCGCGCTCAACTGGGTGGCGACGCAGCCGGGCGTCGCCACGGTCATTCTCGGCGCGACCAAGCTTGCCCAACTACAGGACAATATCGGGGCGCTGGATTTTTCAATTCCAGCCGCGCTTCGCGAAAGACTGGAGGTAGTCAGCAGATCCCCGGCGCCATTCCCCCATTCCTATTTCGGCTTCGAGATCCAGGGCCGGGTCACCGGCGGCGCCACGACTGGCGACAAGCCGGCCGGCTATGCGCAGCCGGTGCTCATCGAGGGCGAAGCCGTCAGCGTTGCCAGCGACTGATTGGCGCAAGCCGGAGAGGCG
>NZ_RZOJ01000477.1:0-4318 GCF_003998845.1 Mesorhizobium sp. M4A.F.Ca.ET.022.05.2.1
CTCCATCACATGCGCCTGCTTGCGCAGCGCATCCGGCGCGGCCGGCCTTGCCGACAACAGCTTCGACTTCGTCATCATGAACCCGCCCTTCAACGCCGCCGAGGATCAGGCCACGCCGGATGCGCTGCGCAAGCAGGCGCATGTGATGGAGGACGGGCTGTTCGAAAGCTGGATCAGAAGCGCTGCCGCGGTGGCGAAGCCGCGGGGCGGGCTCGCCGTCATCGCCAGGCCCGAGCAGCTCGGCGCCCTGCTCGATGCGATCGAGGGCCGCTTCGGCGATACCGAGATGCTCGCCGTCCACCCCCGTCCCGAGGCGGCGGCAATCCGGATCGTCGTCAGGGCGACGCTCGGCGCGCGCGGAAAACTGTCGATCCGCCCGCCGCTGATGCTGCACGCAGAGACAGGCAACGGGCCAGCCGAGCGGACCGAGATGATCAACAACGGACTGGCGTCGCTGTTCGGCGATTGATCATCGGCCGGACATGCGGCATTGCCGTTGGCCGGCGAATTCCTACATGCCCACAGCAAGATGAGGCCTCATCTTGCTTCTTTTTCAGTGACCGGAGACCCCGACCTCGTGAAACGCCTCTTGAACCGCCTGCTGCCGAAGTCCTGGCGCTCCACCGTCGTCGTGGTTCCGGTCATCCGGCTGCACGGCACGATCATGGCCGGCGGCGGCCAGTTCCGGCCGAGCCTGTCGCTGGCGTCCACCGCCGGCCTCATTGAGAAGGCGTTCTCCTTCGATGCGCCCGTCGTCGCCATCTCCATCAATTCGCCGGGCGGCTCGCCGGTGCAGTCACGGCTGATCTTCAAGCGCATCCGTGATCTCGCGGTGGAGAAGAACAAGAAGGTACTGGTGTTCGTCGAGGACGTGGCGGCCTCCGGCGGCTATATGATCGCGGTCGCCGGCGACGAGATCTTCGCCGATCCGTCCTCGATCGTCGGCTCGATCGGCGTCGTCTCGGCCTCGTTCGGCTTTCCCGAGCTGATGAAGAAGATCGGCGTCGAGCGCCGCGTCCATACCGCCGGCCAGAACAAGGCGGTGCTCGACCCGTTCAAGCCGGAGAAGAAGGAAGATGTCGAGCGGCTGAAGGCGCTGCAGCTCGAAGTGCACGAGACCTTCATCGAGCTCGTCAAGGAGCGGCGCGGCACCAGGCTGAAGGACGATCCCGACCTGTTCACCGGCCTGTTCTGGACCGCCAAGAAAGGGCTCGAACTCGGCCTGGTCGATGCGCTGGGCGACATGCGAGGCGTTTTGAAGACGCGCTTCGGACCGAAGACCGAGCTGAAACTGATCACCGCGCCGCGCGGGCTGTTCGGGCGCTTCGGGCTGTTCGGGTCGCGCCTTTCGGCGCCCGACATCGCTGCGGCGGCGGCCAGCGGCATCGTCGATGCGGCGGAAGAGCGCGCGCTGTGGGCGCGCTTCGGGCTTTGAAAAAGGGTTGAAAGCGACTAGCATATCCGCTTGACCGACCCGACCGGCCGCTTTTGCCGCGTTTTCGAGGGAGGAGTTTTGGGATGCCGCAGATCATTTTCTTCGTCGTTATCGGCGCCGCCGCCTATTTCGGCTATCGCGCCTTCATCCGCGAAGCCGAGCGCGTGACGGCCAAGATCCGGCGTACCGAGAAACAGGCGGCAAACGGCACGATGGGAACGCTGGTCAAGGACCCGAAGACCGGCGAATACCGGCTGGCCAAGGACTGAACGCCATCTCGCCAGCAACAGACACGTCGGATGCCGGGACGCAAGCCCGGACGGGTCTTGCCCCTGCCAAGATCAACCTTGCGCTGCATGTCACCGGCAGGCGCGCCGACGGCTATCATCTGCTCGAAAGCCTTGCCGTGTTCACCCGCTTCGGCGACCGGCTGGAGATCGAGCCGGCCGAGAGCGACCGGTTTTCTATCTCAGGCAAATACGCATCGGGGGTACCGTCCGACGAGACCAATCTGGTGGTGAGGGCGCGCGAGGCGCTGCGCCGGGAAGCGGGATCGCTTGCGACGCCACCTGTCGCGATAACATTGGAAAAGAACCTGCCGGTCACCTCGGGCGTCGGCGGCGGCTCCAGCGATGCGGCTGCCGTGCTGCGCGGGCTTGTCCGGACATGGCGGCTCGACATCGGCGACGCCCACCTGGCGCGGATCGGCCTGTCGCTCGGCGCCGACCTACCGATGTGCCTGGCGGCCAGGCCGCTGATCGCGCGCGGCGTCGGCGACGAGTTGTCGGCCGTGCCGAGCTTTCCCGCGCTCGCCCTGGTGCTGGTCAATCCCGGCGTCGCGGTGTCCACGCCGGAGGTTTTCAAGGCGTTGGCGAGGCGCGACAACGAAGCGTTGCCGCCGTTGCCCGGCAAGCTTGATTTTCACTCGATCCGCAGCTGGCTGGACGCGACGCGCAACGACCTCGAGCCTGCCGCTCGGACCATCCAGCCCGTGATCGGTGAAGCGCTCAGGGCGCTGAGGAAAGCCGACGCCGGCTTTGCCCGCATGTCGGGCTCGGGCGCGACTTGCTTCGGCCTGTTCGAGACGGGCAATGTCGCCAAGCGCGCGGCACTCGACATAAGGCACCGGCATCCTGACTGGTTCGTCGCCGCAACGCGAAGCATGGAGGCTTGAATGGCCCGGATCGACGAAAGCCGCCCGTTCATCCCCGTGCGCATCGCGGTACTCACCGTTTCCGACACGCGCAGCCTTGCCGAGGACAAGTCGGGCCAGACGCTGGCTGACCGTATCGCGGAGGCCGGCCATATCCTCGCCGCCCGCGACATCGTCACCGACGACCGGGAAAAGATCCGCGACAAGGTGCTCGGCTGGTCGAAGGACGAAGGCGTCGATGTCGTCATCACCACCGGAGGCACCGGCTTCACCGGCCGCGACGTGACGCCGGAAGCGCTGGAGCCGATCTTCGAAAAGCGCATAGACGGCTTTTCCGAAGTGTTCCACCGCATCTCCTACGACAAGATCGGCACCTCGACGATCCAGAGCCGGGCGACCGGCGGCGTCCTCAACGCCACCTTCGTCTTCGTGCTGCCGGGCTCGCCCGGCGCCTGCAAGGATGCCTGGGACGGCATCATCAGGGCGCAGCTCGACTATCGCCACATGCCCTGCAACTTCGTCGAGATCATGCCGCGCCTGGACGAGCATCTGAAGCGCGGCGGCAAGGCCGGATAGCCGGCTGTCCCCGTCGAGCGTTCAGCGTATCACCGGCTCGCCGTGGAAGCGCCGGCGCGAAGGGCGCGAGACGCCGAAGCCCACTTCCATCATCAGCCGCCGCGTGCGCGTCGGAACCGTGCCCATATGGAAGCCGAACGGATCCTCGACGAAGCCGAGACCTGCTTCTCCCGTGAGCGTGACCGGGCTGTCGTCGCCGTAAACCTTCAGCACCTCATTCGCCGGATGGCCGACAAGCAGCGTCAGCTGGTGCTTGAGGCTGCGGCGTTTGTGGCTGCCGCGCACATAGACATGCGGGCCGGTGCCAGCGTCGCAGGGCTTCAGATAGAAGAAGAATTTCAGCATCCGCCAGTCGTCGAGGTCGAAATGGTACTTGCCGAGCGAGGCGAGGTTCTTGTCGGCGTCGGAAGCCTGGCCGGTCGGAAAGCTCCACCAGACGCGCGTCGTGATCAGTTTCGCCTGGCCGCCGAGATAGCGCTGGGCGATGCCGGACAAGAGCGGGTCGTTCTGGATGGCCAGTGCTGCCTTGCAGGAGAGGATGCGCTCGAAATAGTGGCCGCTGAGCAAGGAGCGGCCGAAACGCTTCTCGGCTTCGGCATGGTCGGAAGGCATGAATTCGAGGCGGCGGTCGAAATTGCCGAAGCAAGGCGTGTTGTCGGCAAAGCTGGCGATCTCCTCATGGATCGCCTGCGGCAGGACCAGGCCGGAAAACAGTCCGTCGGAGCGAAGCGCCTCGATCGCCGCGTCGAGGTCGATACCGATGAACATCGTATCCCCGCCATTTGGCGCCCGGCCCGCGGGCTTGGCGCCCAGCCAGTGCATCCTGCGCCCCGGCATGGTGCGCGCCAGCATGAACATCGGCAGCCAGGCCGGGTTCTCGCGCAGATCCGTCAGGTAGGTCGGGATGCGTACCGCGATGCGACGAAACAAGCTGCCGTTGCGGGCGATTGCCTCGAGGCTGACAGCGCCGGATTTGTCCGATGTCGAAAGGTTCATCGAGGTCCTCAGGTATGAGCATTATCCGACGAAACATCGGCTGCTCACCAGTTCCGGCATTGCCCAAACCCGCTTGTCCCGCATCGAAAGGAGGTTAGCCCCGCCTCATATTTTGTGCAATGCACAATAAAGGGGTTGCGGTGAATTTCCTACACAAC
>NZ_RZOJ01000478.1:0-4290 GCF_003998845.1 Mesorhizobium sp. M4A.F.Ca.ET.022.05.2.1
GGTCAGAGGCACGCCTCGGTAAGCATTGAAAATGGCGACAACCGCCAGACTGGCAAAAATGATGGCGACGCCAATGGCCATGGAGCGCATCAAATTCGATGGCAAACCGTAGGCCACTCTTTGGCGGTGATCGTTCAATCGCATGGCAAGGCCTATCAGCCCGACGGCCGCGGGCAAGGCATAGCTGACGGTCGTTGGCAGACGATAAGCGGCCAGGAACTGCAAATCGGTCCCGGCGAGAGGAACAAGGCCGCTTTCTGCCGGAAGCAAAATCAGCAAGACACCTTGCAGCATGAGCGAGAAGCCGAGTGTGACGATGAAGGCCGGTGCGCCGCTATAGACGATCATCGAACCCTGCAGCAAACCGTAGAGGCCGCCGACGGCAATCGCGATGATTAGCGCGATCGACAGGCCGACGTCCATGTTGACGACGAGCACGCCGACAATGCCGGCGCACACCGCCGCGAGACCGGCAACCGAAAGATCGATCTCGGCAACGACAAGTACGAGGACAAGCCCGAGTGCCACGATGCTTGTGGTCGCTATCTGATCGGCAAGGTTGGTCAGGTTGCGCGCCGACAGAAACACTGGAGATTGCGAGGCAAAGATCGCCCAGATGAGAGCCAGCGACAGCAGGACCGGTACGACACGCCATTTTGTCGATAGCGCTTCAAGCAGGTTCTGCCTGAAACTGATTTTCGCAGGCGCCGTTGTGAAAGAAACTTGTTGTCTCGTGGTGTTCATTGCCTGCATCCCTTCAATGGTCTGTGCCGGTTATGGCTGCGACCAGGCTGCTCCTCGTCCATTCCGCGACTGGCCGCTCGGCGGCTTTGCGCCCCAGGCGCAGGACCACGATCCTGTCTGCAATGTCCAACACATCACCCAGGTCGTGAGAGACGAGGATCACGCCCAGACCCTGCTCGCGAAGGCGCGCGATGAGTGCCATGACCTCCGCCCGTTGCGCCACGCCAAGCGCGGCGGTTGGCTCGTCGAGCAGAATCACTCGCGGTTTCGACAGAACCGCGCGCGCGATGGCCACAGACTGGCGCTGGCCGCCAGAAAGCCGTCCCACGGAGACACTGTAGTCCCTGATCTTCACGTTGAGACTGGACAGGGCCGCATGGGCTCGAGATTCCATCAGCGGTCGCGAGAGCTTTGCACCCCGAAGCAGCCCTGAATGCATTTCCCTTCCTAGGAAAAGGTTTTGAACGGTATCAAGATTGTCGCAAAGCGCGAGGTCCTGATAGACCGTCTGAATGCCCAGCTCCGCCGCATCCTGCGGCTTCCTCAGCGACACCTCTTGGCCATTGAACAGAATCCTGCCCTCGTCGGCGGAAACGATCCCGCTGATGATCTTGACGAGGGTCGACTTTCCGGCGCCGTTATCTCCGGCCAGCGCCACGACCTCTCCCTCCCGGACATCGAAATCGACGCCCGAAAGGGCGGTGATGCCGCCATAGTGCTTCCCAATTCCCGCCAGGGACAGGATTGGAGCGTCGTCGTTCATGGCGACCATCTTGTTTATTACCGCTTCTCTGCATCAGCCGCGACAGAAGGCGGAGTCGGCGGCCACGCCTTTGGCGCAGATCTGCTCCTTGGTATAAAGACCGGTGTCGACCACCGATTTCTGGATGTTGTCCTTGGTGATGACGCTATTTGGCGCGTCCACTTCGGCAATGCCCCCCTTGTAGCCGTTGTCGAACGTGGTCGCGACGAGATCCGCCGGTATCTTTTCGCCCTTCATCGCGTGCACGGCCAACTGGACGGCCAGCTTGTTCATCGCGACATAGTCCACCGTCATGTCCATCTCCTGCAGGCCGGCAGCAACGCGCTGCACGCCGGCAAGAGTGGCGTCGTACCCGCCAAACAGCTTGATCCCCTTGAGCCCGGCGGCTTCCACTGCAGCCAGCGCCGCACCGCCGGTGTCGTCATTCATCGAGAAGATCGCATCGACGCCATTGTGGGTCTTGGTCAGGCACTGATCCATTGCAGTCTGAGCATTGGCCGGGAGCCAAAGCAGCGCATCCGCCTGACAAACGACCTCCAATTTGCCGGCCTTGATCAGCGGATCGAGATATTCGCCAATGCCCTTCACCTGGTCGCCGTAGAACGGAAACTTGGGATCGCCGTAAATCTTCGCCAGCCGCACAGGCTTGCCGGTCTTGGCGTTCATCTCCTCGATTACCTTGGCCGCCGCCTGCGCCTGCTTCTGGCCGATTTCAACGAAAGGGGCGGTCAGGTAGGCGTAGGCAGGCCCGCCAGTGCAAGCGTGAATGGTGCATATGAGTGGGATCCCGGCTTGCTCGGCCAGAGCCAAGGTGCCCGCGGTCTGCATTGGATCGACGGCAACCATGACGATCGCTTTGGCATCGTTGGCGATAGCGGCCTGAACCTGCGAGGTCTGTTGCTGCACGTTGTTTTCGGAGTTGAGAATCTCAACTGTCATGTTCGGCACCAGTTCCTTGGCGGCCTTCAAGAAGGCCGGCTTGTCGAACTGCTCGAAGCGGACTGTCGTGAAGTCGGGCAGGATAAAGTAGATCTTGCCGGTAAGATCTTCTGCGGCGGCGGCAGGCGTGAGTGCCATGCATGCCGCGAACCCGCACATCAGCGCTGGCATGCGAATTTTCCCAACGAATTTCCTAAGCATTACGAGATCCTTCCATTTTCGCTGTTCTCTCTCTGGTCCGCCGCATCATCCGAGTTTCGGAACATCACAGGGCTTGGAGCCTGGCTTCGGCCGTGCTCCGTCATTTTGGGAGATTGCTATTTTGAAAGTTCCGGCCTCCGCCCTTGGACGCGCTCCCATCGCCTTACGCATCGATATCAGCCGTTTCTGCGACGGTCTTCGGTGAATGCGTGTAAACGTTTTCAAAATGGCGCGCTGGAGCGACGGTGTCAAGCGCAAAGAGGTTGGAGTGTTTCAGGCCATGTAGGCTTCGTCCGCGAGAACACATAGCGGTCGGCGAACGACCATCGCACGTGTGCTGCAGTGCTGATTGGCGTATCAGTGTGCCGCGTCCGGCGGATCAGCGGGCTCGCGTACCAACCGTCCATCCGATCACGGCTTGCGCAATAACGTCCGCAACGTCGGCATGGCTCGCATCGTTGATGAGATCGTGATGGGTATTGGCGAACAGGTGATGCCTTGCGCCTGGAATTCGTGACGCCCAGCGCCGCGCGAGATCAGGAGGGCAAAACATGTCCTTGTCCCCGCTGATCATGAGCGCGGGAAGGCTGAGTTCAAGCAATCCGGCCTGTATCTGCTCACAGACCGGCGCCGAGAGGACGCTTCTTAGATGGACGAAGGCCATCGTTGCATCGAACTTGAGTGGGTCGAATTCCAGTTCGTCTAGATAGAAGGGGTCAAGCGACATCACGCCTTGCTCAGCCTGGCGCTCTTGCTCTTGGCTGATCCCCTCGACAGGCATGCCGCCGAGCACCACCCCACGGAAGGGGCCAGCGCCGGCAATGACCACCGCAGCTGCCGTCATCGCGCCCATCGAATGCCCTACCAGCGCCATTGGAAGCCCGGGGTTTTCCCGCTGCGCTATCCCTGTCAGGCGCTCGGCATTCGTTCTCAGATAGGCCATGGAGCCGGGATTGCCCCGCTCGCCATCCGAGAGCCCGTGTCCGATTGCATCAAGAGCCCAGACGCCGATTCCCTGTGCATTCAAGGAGTTCGCGAAGCGATGGTAGAGGCCGCTATGTTCGCCATATCCATGCAGAAAGACGATCTGCGCAGTGGGCTTCAGCGGAGCCCAGTGGCGGTAGTAGACCTGTCCGGAAGCGCCCTCAAACCTTGGCATCGACCACCTGTGGCGGGTTACTTCGTTTTAGGGGCAAGCCCGTTGAGGATCATGTCCATAGGAATGTCTGCGCTTGGATAGCCGCCGACAAGGATCACATTGGCATGCACGCGATAGTCGCCCGTCTGGACAAACAGCTTGCACCGATCGCGAAGGTCGTAATAATCCGGGATGTAAGGCACTTCGTAGATGTGTTTCTCATCGAAGAGCCTGGACAGCATCGCGAAGCCATCGGGATTTGCGCCGCGCATGTCCTTGGTGACGATGCAGGCCTCGATGTCGCCGACGTCGCAGATCACGGGAACGAGATCGTCGATCGACGGCACGCCGGTAACAACTTCCAGGTCGAGGATCTCCACATCAGGCGCCAACGAACGCAGCGCCTTGGCTGACGTGCCACTGCCGGCATCGGCAATGAATATCAACTCGCCATGGCGCAGGTCGGCCAGCGCCGCTGCCAACCTTTGGTTCAGTATTCTCGGCC
>NZ_RZOJ01000479.1:0-4284 GCF_003998845.1 Mesorhizobium sp. M4A.F.Ca.ET.022.05.2.1
GGCCGGCGACGAGGCGCTCGCCGCCGCTGGCGAGCAGCGATTCCGGCATGAACTGCGCCGCGACCTCGGCCAGGTCATCGTCTCGTCGGCAATCATCGAGGACACGATCGGTTGGGTGATCATCGCGATTACCATCGGCATCGCTACGCATGGCCGCGTCGAGGTGAGCAGCCTTGCCTTCACGATACTAGGCGTCGCCGCCTTCATGGCCTTTTCATTCACGCTCGGCCGCCGCATCGTCTTCGACGCCATCCGCTGGACCAACGACACCTTCCACAGCGAATATGCCGTCGTCACCATCATCCTCGCCATCATGGGCGCCATGGCGCTGATCACCGACCTGATCGGCGTCCACACCGTGCTCGGCGCCTTTGTCGCCGGCATACTGGTCGGCGAGTCGCCGATCCTGTCGCGCCACATCGAGGGGCAGTTGCGTGGCGTCATCACCGCGCTGTTCATGCCGGTGTTCTTCGGCGTCGCTGGCCTCTCGGCCGACCTCACCGTGCTCGTCGACCCTCAGCTCGCGCTGCTCACGGTGGCGCTGGTGGCGATCGCCAGCATCGGCAAGTTCGGCGGCGCCTTCATCGGCGCGGAAGTCGCCGGCATGAGCCGTGCCGAGGGCATTGCCGTCGGTTGCGGCATGAACGCGCGCGGCTCGACCGAAGTCATCGTCGCCTCGATCGGCCTGTCGATAGGCGTGCTCTCGCACAACCTCTTCACCATGATCGTGACCATGGCCGTCATCACCACTTTGGCCATGCCGCCGACGCTACGCTGGGCGCTGGGGCGCCTGTCGATCGGCGAGTCTGAGAAGAAGCGGCTGGAGCGCGAGGAGGTCGACCAGCGCGGCTTCATCGCCAATCTGGAGCGGCTGCTTGTGGTCGTCGACGAGGGCGTGGTCGGCCGCTTCGCCGCCTACCTTGCCGGCGTGATCGGAGCCGGCAAGCCGATGACGGTGCTGCATGCCAGCGGCGAAAGCGAAGCCGAGCCCGACGAGGCGGCGCATCTGGACGAGATCGAGCGGGGCGCCGAGGAGGGCCGCGAGGCGGCGAAGGAAGCCGACGAGGAGCCGGTGCGCGTGGCGCCGCTGACCCGCCGCCGGCACGAGGTCCAGCTCTCCGCCGAGGCGGTCGCCAAGGAGGCGCGCAAGGGCTACGGCATGCTCCTCATCGGCCTCGGCCGCGGGGTGACTGCGAAAGGCGGATTCTCGCGCCGGCTGAACGAGGTTGCCGGCGCCTTCAACGGCTCGCTCTGCCTGGTGCTGAAGCCGACGGGCGCCGGGCGGCATATGCCGAGGCTAGGCCCCCAGTCAGGCCGGATCCTGGTGCCGGTCAACGGTACGTCGGTCGCCCGCCGTGGCGCCGAACTGGCACTTGCCATTGCCACTGTCACCGGCGCGCCGGTCAAGATGCTCTATGTTGCGCGGGTCGGCCGCGACGAACCGCGCGACACCGTCTCGCATCGCCGCAGGGAGGCTGTGCTGAAGGATATCGTCGCGCTTGCCGACCGCTATGGCGTCGAGATCGAGACTGCCATCCGCAGCAGGGCCGCCGCCGCCGATGCCATCGCCCGCCAGGCTGGCAGGAGCGTGGCATTGATTGTCATGGGCGTGGCGCGGCGGCCGGGCGACGAGCTCATCTTCGGCGAGACGACGAGCGGTGTGCTGCAGCACTGTCCGTGCCCGGTGTTGCTGATCTCCGATTCGCGGCAGCCCCGCGACGACGAGGACCGGGAGGCGGGGCGCTCCATCAGCGGTTGACAGGCCCAGCCCGCGTCCCGATTGTCGACGCCTTCATTCGCTTTACCCGATCGAAGGGACGACGCTGATGATGTCGGGATTTGCCGCCTGTTCCGGAACTGAGGCGCGAACCTTCAAAACGGCTATCGCTGGCTTTGAGGAACTACGATGAGCTTCAGCGTAAAACCCCTCGACGAAACAAGCTGGGCGGATTTCGCTGCGCTGGTCGAGCGCCACAATGGCGTTTGGGGCGGCTGCTGGTGCATGGCCTTCCATGCCAAGGGCAACGGCGCCGGCGGCAACCGCGCCGCCAAGCAGGCAAGGGTCCGGAACGGCAGCACGCATGCCGCGCTTGTCTTCGACGGCGCGGCCTGCGTTGGCTGGTGCCAATTCGGGCCGACCGGTGAACTGCCGCGCATCAAGCACCGGCGCGCCTATGAAGAAGGGCTGACAAACCTTCCGGACTGGCGCATCACCTGCTTCTTCATTGACAAGGCGCGTCGTGGCGAAGGCGTGGCCGCCGCCGCGCTGGCAGGTGCGCTCGGCGAAATCGCCCGCCTGGGCGGCGGCACGGTGGAAAGCTATCCCGAGGACGCGCAAGGCCGGAAGGTCGCCGGCGCCTTCCTGCACAATGGCACGCTCGCGATGTTCGAAAAGCAGGGCTTTCAGCGCGCCCGCCGGATCGGCAAGCACCGCTGGGTGGTTGAAAGGATGGTGGCGTCGGGCGCTTGAAGGCTTGGCTTCCGAAACAACCCGCTGAATCCATTTTAACATGAGTGTCTTCTAATATAAAATAACGCCCCCGAACGGCACGTGGCATTCGGCAGATGGCTGACCAGGAGCTGCAGTACCGGACTGCGACGCGCGACGACATCACGGCGATTTCGGCGCTGATGGCGCTGGCGATCGGCGAGCTGCAAAAACCCTTCCTGAATGATGCCCAGATCGAATCCAGCCGCGCCATCATGGGCCTGGACACGCAGCTTATCGACGACGGAACCTATTTTGTCGTCACCTGCGGAGGAGCGCTGGCGGGCTGCGGCGGCTGGAGCCGGCGCGCCACCCTTTATGGCGGCGACAGGACGCCGGGGCGCAGCGCGGCATTGCTCGATCCCGCCACCGACGCGGCGCGCGTCAGGGCGATGTACACGCATCCCGATTTCGTGCGGCGCGGCGTCGGCCGCCTCATCCTTTCGCTCTGCGAAAATGCGGCGAGGGCAGAGGGCTTTCGCCGTGTCGAGCTCGGCGCGACAATGGCTGGAGAGCCGCTCTACCGGGCCTGCGGCTACCAGCCGGGCGAGAGGATCCTTGACGATCGCGGCGGCGCGCCGGTGCCGATCCTGATGATGTGGAAGACGATTTGAGAAGGAGGGACTGGAATGGCTGCCTATCTCATTGCCGATGTCGACGTCACCGACGCCGCCATGTTTGATGAATACCGGCGCGAGGTTCCGGCGACGGAAGCGCGTCATGGCGGGCGGTACCTGGCGCGCGGCGGCGTGACCCGGGTGCTGGAGGGCGACTGGGAGCCGCACCGTCTGGTCATCATCGAATTCCCCGACATGGCAGCGCTGACCGCCTGGTACGACTCGCCTGAGTACGAGCGGCTGAAGCAGATCCGCTTCCGCTGCGCCAACACGCGCATCATCGCGACCGAGGGCGTGCCGCCGGCCTGACGCCTGCCACCGAACAGTGCGCGGCGGGTTCGTCGGCGCCGGCCTGCGTCAGGATATGTGGATCGCGGTCGGTCCTGCGCTCACTTGCCTTCGAAGAAGCTGTGGATCGCCGCGTCCAATGTCTCGATGAACAGGGCGTTGCGGGTGCTGCCGGCCCAGATCAGCGCATTGAGCCGCATCTCCTTGTTGAGGAAGTTCACCTGCCTGGTCGCCAGCAGATACTCCGCGACCTCGTAGTGCCGTCCCTTGATGGCCTCGATGAGCGCGCTGTTCCGTCCGGTCTTGTCGGCCAGATTGACGTCGGCGCCATGCTCGACCAGCAGCCTGACGACGTCGAGATGGCCGTTCCTCGCCGCTTCGATCAGCGCCGTCCTGCCGTAATAGTCGGCGCGCGCGTTGATATCGATCTGCGGATGTTTCACCAGCGCCTGGATGCATTCGAGGTGACCCTTGGCGGCGGCCAGGCTGAGCGGCGTGCTCTTCCATTTATTCCGGGAATTGACGTCGATCGCCGGATACGCGATCAGGGCTTCGAGAGCCGCCATGCGGGCATTGTGGGCGGCAAGGTGCAGCGCCGACCAGCCGCCTTCATCGGTCTGGTTGATGTCCGCCCCGGCCGCCAGCTCCGTGCGCACGGCCTCGGCGTCGCCTCTTTCGGCTGCGGCCAGCAGATCGGACCAACCCCTGGCGTCTTCGGCTTCCAAGCCTGCGGTCACTGCAATGTCCCCCGGAATCATGGGATCACGCCGACCCGCGCCGGCATGCATCGGCCCTTGGCGGAGTCTTTCATACTCGCCGGCGTCCGGCAATTGGATTTCACGCCAACGGACCGGCGATCCCGATGATCGGGACCGCCGGGCGCCTTTGAGG
>NZ_RZOJ01000047.1:0-25586 GCF_003998845.1 Mesorhizobium sp. M4A.F.Ca.ET.022.05.2.1
GAAAACACTTAAGGCGCCTTGCCGGATCGTTCCGGCAGGGCGCCTTGACGGGCGGCGGCGTATGAAAAGACGGCTTCTTCTCCTTCTCGGCCTGGCTATGGCGGCGGCTGTGGCCGTGGCCAACGCGCAGACCCTGGTGCCGCCGGGGAACCGCAACGCCGTCCAGCCCGACATACCGGGCGCCTCCAGCCGGCGCACGCAAGCCACCAACACCACCTTCCAGGCCAAATATCGCAAGGTCTACGCGCTGCTGAAGAGCGACGCCGAGCTGCGCGCCAAGATCAGGAAGGAGGCTGCCGCCTATGGCATCGACCCGATGCACATCGTCGGCGCCATCGTCGGCGAGCACACCTACAATGTCGACGCCTACGACCGGCTGCAGACCTATTACGTCAAGGCGATCTCCTATCTGTCGAGCAAGCTCTCCTTCGCCTATGACGGCGAGGACATCAGCGATTTCGTCCAGCGCCCCGAATTCAAGAAATGCGCCGGTATGACCGACAGCTACGATCTGTGGGAATGCCGCGAGCAGGTCTGGAACCATTCCTTCCGCGGCAAGAGCGTTGGCGGCACAAGCTTCCCCAACGACCGTTTCGGCGCCACCTTCTTCCAGCCCTATTATGCCGGCCAGACCTTCGGCCTCGGCCAGCTCAATCCGCTGACCGCGCTGCAGATGAGCGATCTCGTGCACAAGGTTTCCGGACTGCCGAAGCTCGACGTCGGCGATCCGAACACGGTCTACAAGACCATCATGGATCCGGACCTGACGCTGGCCTATGTCGCGGCGACGATCAGGACGTCGATCGATGCCTATAAGAGCATTGCCGGCTTCGACATCTCCGACAATCCCGGCCTCACGGCGACGCTCTACAATGTAGGCAATCCCGAGCAGCGCGCCTCTGCTTTGAAGGCCGAGAACGACAAGCGTCGCGCCGCCGGCGAGCCGGAAAAGCTGCCCGAGGAAAATTATTACGGCTGGCTGGTCAACGACAAGCTGGACGAACTGAAGGCGCTGTTCTAGCCGCCTCGGGTTCGGGCTGTTTAGCCTTCCGCGTCGAGGAACGCCTCGAACTTGCGCAATTCCAGCGCGTCCGCCTCGAGCATGTGGCGCGGTTCCGGATAGGCGCCCGACTGGATGTCGGCGGCATATTCGCGGAACGCGGCGATGCGCTCGCTCTGAATGCGGTCGAACTCCGCCGCGAGATCGCGGTAGCGCTTGGCGTGGCGCGGATAGCGGCCGCGATTGGTGCCGAGCACGTCTTCCGAGAACAGATACTGGGCATCGCAGCCGGCGCCGGCACCCATCGAGATCATGATCAGCGGCGTGCGCCGCGAGATCGCGCTGGCGACCTCGGCCGGCACCACCTCGATTTCGGCGGCGAAGACGCCGGCCGCCTCGAGGTCCTTGACCTGCTTCCAGACGAAAGCGGCGCTCTCTGCGGTCTTGCCGACCGCCTTGAAGCCGCCGGTCCAGGTCGCATGCGCCGGGACCAGGCCGACATGGCCGCAGACCGGGATGTGCTCGTCGCGCAGCCGGCGGATCGTCTGCAAACTGGCCGAGCAGTACATCGCATCGGCGCTCGCCGCGCGCAGCTTCACCGCTGTGCGCAGGATATCGTCGGTGGTGGCGCCCATCTTGGCCTGTTCGTCGCCGGGAATGGCGAAGCAGGTCGGCGCGGCGTCGCGGAAACGCGGGTCGAAGATCAGGTCATAGGTGACCGAGATGATGTCGATGCCAGCGCGTTCGGCGGCTTCCGCTTCTTCCAGCGAGAAGACGCGCAGCTTGGACAACTGACGCTTGCCCTTCAGCGCTTGCAGGTCGGCGACCGTCGGTCTGTTGCGTGCCATTTCTTGATCCCCCTCATGCCGCACGAGATGCCGGCACCTTCCGAAGCCTCACGCCGCCAGCAGCGATTTGAGCTTGACCGTTTGCGAGCCGAGCGCCGCGGGCGCCGGCGCCGCGCGCTTGGCGATCAGCATTTCCGCCAGGCGGATATCGCGCGCCACCGCATTGCCCGGACCGATGCCGCTCGCCGCCACCAGCCGTCCGTCGTCCGCCAGGTGGAACAGGATGAAGGCGCCGTCGTCGAGGTCGCGGCGCACCATGCTCTTGCCCTCGTCGGAAAGCCCGGCGATCTGCAGGGTCAGCCCATACTGATCCGACCAGAACCACGGCACCGACGCATGCGCCTCGCCGGCGCCGAGCATGTTTTTCGCCGCCAGCGCGCCCTGCTCCTGGGCGTTGCGCCAGGCTTCCAGCCGCACGCGGCGGCCGCCATAGACGGCAAGCGGGAACGAGCAGCAGTCGCCGGCGGCGAAGATGTCCGGGTCGGCGGTGCGCAGCTCGGCATCGACGGCGATGCCGTTGTCGATCGTAAGCCCTGCTTCCGCGGCAAGCCCGGTCACCGGCACGGCGCCGATGCCGATCACCGCGAGGTCGGCGGCGATTTGTCGTCCGCCGGTAAGCGTGATGCGCACCTCTTTGCCGTCATCGGCGATTGCTTCTATGCCCTGGCCGGCGAGGATGATCACGCCTTCCGCCTCATGCGCCGCGTGGATTGCCGCGGCGATCTCGGCCGGCACGCCGCGCATCAGGATGCGCGGCTGCGCTTCGATGACGGTGACCGTGGCGCCGAGCTTGCGCGACGAAGCGGCAAGCTCCAGCCCGATGAAGCCGCCACCGACGATGGCGACGCGGCTTTTTGGATTGAGATGCGCGCGGATGGCCAGAGCGTCGTTGAAGGTCCGAAGATAGACACAGCGTTCGCCCAGCCCCGGCATCGGCAGCTTGCGCGGTAGCGAGCCGGTCGCCAGCAACAGCTTGTCGTAGGGAAGCAAAGAACCGTCCGACAGTCGAACCGCATGCGCGGCGCGGTCGATCGCCACGGCGCGGACCGAACGGATGTGCCGGATCGAGCGTTCGGCCAGAAGCTCCTCGCTGGTGATCGCCTTGATCGCCGGCACTTCGCCGGTCATCGCCTCCTTCGACAGCGGCGGCCGTTCATAGGGCAGATGCGGCTCGTCGCCGATCAGCGTCACCGCGCCCTCGAAGCCGAGATCGCGCAAGGCGAGCGCGGCGCGCCCGCCGCATTCGCCGGCGCCGATGATGACCATTCCCCCGGACATCGCGATCACCCGATCTGAATGAGGACTTTGCCGGCGTCGACCTTGACCGGATAGGTCTTGAGGTTGACGCAGACCGGGGCGCCCCTGGCGTCGCCGGTCTTGTAGTTGAAGCGGCCATTGTGCTTCGGGCACTCGATGATGTCGTCCATCACCAGTCCGCCCGCCAGATGCACTTTCTCATGCGTGCACAGCCCATCTGTCGCGAAATACTCGTCATCCGGGCTGCGATAGATGGCGAAGGTACGGCCGCCATGATCGAACCGCATGACGTCTTCCTCGTCGATGTCTCCGGCCGCACAGGCCTCGACCCAGTCACTCATGTCGTCCTCCGGCGAATTGGATTGTTCGGCGCGCCTCGGCCGGTCATTCGGCCGCTGCAGCCGTGGGATGATCGCTGTGCAGATCCTCGCGATAGGGGCGGGCCGTCGGCGGCAGCTCCCGCTTGATGAAGTAATCCTCGTAGCGAAGCTGGCGCAGGAAGGCCGGGATCATCTCGCGGTAGCCGGCCAGGATCGACGGCGTCGGCGCCGGCAGGTCATGCTTGATCAACTCGTGCAGCCTGGGCAGCGCGTGGTAGGGCACCATCGGAAACATGTGGTGCTCGACATGGTAGTTCATGTTCCAGTAGATGAACCTGCTGATCGGATTCATGTAGACGGTGCGGCTGTTGAGGCGGTGGTCGATGACGTTGTCGGCAAGGCCGCCATGCTGCAACAGGCCGGTCATGACGTGATGCCAGGCGCCGTAGAGCCTGGGCAGCCCGACCAGCATCAGCGGCAGGAACGAGTCGAAATAGAACGCCGACGCGATCGTGGCGGCATAGATCGCCGCCCAGATGCGGGCGATGCGGATCGCCTTCGGCTGCTCCTGCTCGGGAATGAAGGTTTTTTCCGCCGCGCTGATGTTGCCGGCCGCGTTGCGCAGCATGTCGCTCATCGCGCGCCAGGCGTCGAGGACGCCGACGAAGGCCAGTGCCGTGCGGATCAGGTCCGGCGGCCGCATCACGGCGATTTCCGGATCGCGGCCGACGATGATCGTGTCGGTGTGGTGGCGCGTGTGGCTCCAGCGCCAGGTCACCGGGTTGCGCATGATCATGAAGCAGGCGATTTGGTAGATGGCGTCGTTCATCCACTGCGTGCGAAAGGCGGTGCCGTGGCCGCATTCGTGCCAGCGTGAATCGGTCGAGGAGCCGTAAAGCGTGCCGTAGACGAAGAAGAACGGCACGCACCACCACGTGCCCCAGAACCAGGCGCCGCCGGCGGCGCTGAGGACCAAGGCGCCGAGCCAGATGACGGTGTCGCGGATCGCCGGCTGGTCCGAGCGCTGCATCAATTCCTTCATCTGCTTGCGCGGGATGTCGGTGTGGTACCACTCGGCCGCCGAGAGACCATTCTCCACCGCCAGCCTGGCGTCGCGGCCAACCAGGCTGTAGTCGCGCCGGGATGGCGCCGCGTCCATCATTGCCGTCATCGCTTCCTCCATCAGCACCTCGCGGCTCGGCCCTCGCGTAAAGCGGTGGGGCGGGTGCACGGTCGGCGTCGAAATGCAAAATAGCCCCAAGCCATGATAGTCTCAATATCAGAAAGATAGTTTCTATCATTTCATATCAGGACGAGGTAAACTGAGTCGGCAAGCGAGGGAGTGCTCATGGCAAAGCGGCCGACCATTACCGATCTGGCACGCGTCTCCGGTGTCAGCGTTGCCACCGTTGATCGCGTCTTGAACAACCGCCTGCCGGTAAAGGAGGAAACGGCGCGCCGCGTCTATGAGGCTGCGACCGAGATCGGCTATCACGCCGCGGGACTGATCAGGCAGCGCATGCGCCAGGAATTGCCGGAATACCGCCTGGGCTTTCTGCTGTTGCGAGGCAATGATATTTTCTACGGCGATTTCGCGCGGGAACTGGAACTTGCAGTCTCGCAATCGCAGCGCTTTCGCGGCGTCGCGACGATCGATTTCGCCGCGTCGCTAGCCGCCGACGAGATCGCCGCCCAGACACGCAGGCTGGCCGCGAAATCGAGGGCCGTGGCCGTCGTCGGTCCGGACCACCCGACGCTGACGGCGACGGTGGAGGCCCTGAAGGCCAGGAATGTGCCGGTGTTCTCCTTGCTGTCCGACTTCGCCGCCGGCATCCGCGAGGGCTATGTCGGCCTCGACAACCGCAAGGTCGGTCGCACCGCGGCCTGGATGATCGCCAAGGCGGCCAGGAAGCCGGGCAAGGTCGCCCTTTTCGTCGGCAGCCACCGCTTCCATGGCCATGAACTGCGCGAGATCGGCTTCCGCTCCTTCTTCCGCGAGCATGCCCCGGAATTCATCGTAATGGAGACTCTGGTCAACCTGGAAGCGAACCAGGTGACCCACGATGCGATGATCGATCTCCTTGCCCGGCATCCGGACCTCGCCGGCTGCTATGTCGCCGGCGGTGGCATGGAAGGCGCGGTCTCGGCGCTGCGGGCAGCGCGGCCCGCGCATATGCCGGTCGTTGTCTGCAACGAGATCAACGCAGAATCGCGCGCGGCACTCGCCGACAACATCCTCACCATGGTGATCTCCACGCCACTCGCCGCGCTCTGCCGCGAACTTGTCGATCTGATGGCCCATGCCATCGAGGCCGGCGCCGCCAACGCGCCTGGCCAGACCTTCCTGCCATTCGACATCTATCTGCCGGAAAACATCTAGCCGCACGGCAATCCACGTGCCGGCGCGCCGGCCAGGCGAAATGATAGAATCTATCAGGCGAGTCCGAAAATCCGGCGCCCGGCTTCCGATTCGCCCTTGACGCCGCCGCCTGAAATGGAATAAATATTTCACGAACTGGGTATTTTGGTTCTTTCGTTCCGGAACATCTGTTTCAAACAGGGGACTTGGCGTTCCATCATGCAAAGGGCGCCCTCCGGAACCGGAATGGAAAGCGGGAGAGATTCCTCGGGAGATCGGGGATTCCGGGCAAAAGATCGGTGCAGCCGGACACCAATGTGGAGGAGAAATACAATGAAGAAACTGCTTTTGGGCGTCGCGCTGTCGGCGCTTATGAGTTCGTCCGCCTTCGCCGCCAAGATCGGCGTTTCGATGGCGCTTTTCGACGACAACTTCCTGACCGTTCTGCGCAACGGCATGATCGCGCAGGCCAAGGGCATGAGCGGTGTCGAGCTGCAGGTCGAGGATGCGCAGAACGACGTCGCCAAGCAGCTTGACCAGATCAAGAACTTCGCCGCCTCGGGCGTCGACGCCATCATCGTCAACCCGGTCGATACCTCGGCCACCCAGGCGATGTCGGACGCGGCTGCCGCGGCCAAGATCCCGCTGGTCTATGTCAACCGCGAGCCGGTCAACGTCGATACGCTGCCGGACAACCAAGCCTTCGTCGCCTCGAACGAGGCTGAATCCGGCACGTTGGAAACCCAGGAAGCCTGCCGCCTGTTCAAGGAAGCGGGCAAGAAGGAAGCCAATGTCTACGTGATCATGGGCGAGCTTTCCAATCAGGCCGCGGTGCAGCGCACCAAGGACATCGAGGAAGTCATTGCTACGCCGGACTGCAGCTTCATCAAGATCATCGACAAGCAGACCTCGAACTGGAAGCGTGACGAGGCCCAGAACCTGATGACCAACTGGTTGTCGGCCGGCAAGCCCTTCGATGGCGTCATCGCCAACAACGACGAAAGCGCCATCGGCGCCATTCAGGCGATGAAGGCCGCCAACATCGACATGAAGTCGGTGGTCGTCGGCGGCGTCGACGCCACCCAGGACGCGCTTGCCGCAATGCAGGCGGGCGATCTCGACGTGACGGTGTTCCAGGACGCCGCTGGCCAGGGCGCCGGCGCGCTGGACGCCGCGCTGAAGCTCGCCAAGGGCGAGAAGGTGGAACACAAGGTCTATATCCCGTTCCAACTCGTCACGCCGGCCAACATCGACAAGTTCCTGAAGAAGAACTGAGGCTGCGCTAGGCTAAACGGAGCGGCGCATCAAATCATAACAACGGCGCCGCTCCCCATTTTCCCTCACCGCCCGAACCGGCGGGAGGGCGAACGCGGCCGACGGAGGAAAACACGTGGCACAGACATCTCATGGCGTCGGCGGGCTGACCTACGATGCGAAGAAACGCGCATGGCCGGCCGAGTTCAACGTTTTCCTGGCGCTGGTAATTCTCGTTGTCGTCTTCGAGTTGATCGGCCGGATCTTTCTTGGTGACAGCTTCCTGTTCAACACCCGCAGCGACGTTGGCCGGATCTTCAACGAGGCCCGCCTGCAGATCATCATCCTGCAGGTTTCGATCGTCGGCATCATCGCTATCGGCGTGACGCAGGTGATCATCAGCGGCGGCATCGACCTGTCCTCGGGCTCGATCGTCGGCGCGACGGCGATGATCGCCATGAGCTTTGCCCAGGTAGCGACGGTCAATGGCAACCCGAACCCCAAGGCGATGTTCCTGGCGCAGGGCTGGACCGACCTGCCCGTGATCGTCCCGCTGCTCGTCGCCATCTCTTGCGGCCTTATCGCCGGCCTGATCAACGGTGCGCTGATCGCCTATACGCGCATCCCGCCCTTCATCGCCACGCTCGGCATGATGGTCACCGCGCGCGGCATCGCCAAATGGTGGTCGAAGGGTCAACCGATCTCGTTTCCGACCGACAGTTTCGCCGCCATCGGCAAGGGCCTGATGCCGGTTATCATATTCATTTCGCTGGCGATCCTGTTCCAGCTCATCTTGAGCTACACCAGATACGGCAAGCACTGTTACGCCATCGGCTCCAATGAGGACGCCGCACGCATGTCCGGCATCAAGATCGCCAACCACAAGGTGCTGGTCTATGTCATCGCCGGCATTCTCGCTTCCGTTGCCGCGGTGGTGCTGTCCTCCAAGAACCTCACCGCCCAGGCCGGCATGGGCGTGATGTACGAGCTCGATGCGATCGCCATGGCGGTCATCGGCGGCGTCTCGCTGTCGGGCGGCCGCGGCTCGATCATCGGCACCGTCATCGGCTCGCTGATCTTCGGCGTCATCATCTCCGGCTTCACCTTCCTGCGCCTCGACGCCTACTACCAGGAGATGGTCAAGGGCGTGATCATCGTCGGCGCGGTGGTTCTCGATCAATGGCGCCAGCGTCGCCGCGCGATAGGAGCTTGACCATGTCGGACATCGTTCTCAAGACCGAAAACCTGACCAAGCGCTATGGCGGCGTGCATGCTCTCGAAGGCGCGAACTTCGAACTGCGCAAGGGCGAGCATGTCGCCATCATGGGCGACAACGGCGCCGGCAAGTCGACCTTCGTGCGCCAGATCACCGGCGTCGAGCAGCGAACCGACGGCAAGGTCTGGTTCGACGGCAAGGAAGTGAACTTCGCCGGGCCGATCGAGGCGCGCGAGGCCGGCATCGAGACCGTGTTCCAGAACCTCGCGCTCGCCGACGATCTCGACGTGCCGTCCAACCTCTTCCTCGGCCGCGAGAAGGTGTTGTTCAATCTCGGCCCCTTCTCGATCCTCGACCGCAAATTCATGCGCAAGGCGACCGAGGCGGCATTGGTCCGCACCGCGGTGAAGATCCCGAACCTCTCGAGCACCATCCGCCACATGTCGGGCGGCCAGCGCCAGTGCGTGGCGATCGCCCGCACCGCGACCTTCGCCTCCAAGCTGATCATCATGGACGAGCCGACGGCGGCCCTTGGCGTGCAGGAGACGGCGCAGGTCGAAAACATCATCCGCACGCTGAAGGAGAATGGCGAACCGCTGATCCTGATCAGCCACAACATGCGCCAGGTGTTCGACCTGGTCGACCGCATCGTCGTCTTCCGGCGCGGCAAGATCGTCGCCAATTTGCGCAAGCAGGACACCGACGGCAACGACATCGTCGCCTACATCACCGGCGCCAAGACCGGGCAGGCGGAGCTCCAGGCGGCCTGACGGGCGTCACGACGGGACCAACCAGATCGTCCGCGCCTAGAGGCGCGGACATGTTTTAGAACCACCTCAAAGGACAATTCATGACTATCCGCTTCGCTCTTCTCGGCGCCGGCCGCATCGGCAAGGTCCATGCCCGCGCCGTCGGCTCCAATCCCGACGCAAAACTGGTTGCCGTTGCCGATGCTTTCGAGAAGGCGGCGAGCGATCTGGCCTCGGCCTATGGCGCCGAAGTGCGCAGCATCGAGGCCATCGAGAAGGCCAAGGACATCGACGCCGTCATCATCTGCACGCCCACCGACACCCATGCCGACCTCATCGAGCGCTTTGCCAAGGCCGGCAAGGCGATCTTCTGCGAGAAGCCGATCGACCTCGACTTCAAGCGCGTGGAAAAATGCCTGGCCGTGGTCGAGAAGGCCGGCGCCACGCTGATGGTAGGCTTCAACCGCCGCTTCGACCCGCATTTCGCCGCCGTGCGCAAGGCGATCGATGACGGCGCCATTGGCGCGGTCGAGATGGTCACCATCACCTCGCGCGATCCGGGCGCGCCGCCGCTCGAGTACATCGCCCGCTCGGGCGGCATCTTCCGCGATATGACCATCCACGATTTCGACATGGCGCGCTTCCTGCTCGGCGAGGAGCCGGTGGCGGTCAGCGCCCATGCCTCGGTGCTGGTCGACAAGAAGATCGGCGAGGCCGGCGATTTCGACTCGGTCAGCGTCATCCTGGAAACCGCGTCGGGCAAGCAGGCCGTCATCTCCAACTCGCGCCGCGCCACCTATGGCTACGACCAGCGCATCGAGGTGCACGGCTCGAAGGGCATGGTCGCCGCCGAGAACCAGCGGCCGGTGTCGATCGAGCTTGCCAACGACAAGGGCTACCCCCGCCCGCCGCTGCACGACTTCTTCATGACCCGCTACCTCGACGCCTACGCCAACGAGATCGCCGCCTTCATCGGCGCGGCAACCAAGGGCAAGAAGGCGGCGCCAAGCGGAACGGACGGCCTTGTGGCGCTGAAGCTTGCGGACGCCGCGCTGAAGTCGGCGAAGACCGGCAAGACTGTTCGCGTCGACTGAGCTTTTTGAATTCGAACACAGGAGAACAGCGATGAGCGGTTTGGCCGGTCGCAATTCGGAAACGCGCGCCATCGTCACCGGCGGCGCGCAAGGTATCGGCTTCGCCGTCGCCGAGGCGCTGGCCGACGAGGGCTGCCGCGCGCTGGCGCTGGTCGGCCGCTCGCAGGAGAAGGGCGACAAGGCCGTCGCGGCGCTGAAGAAGGGCGGCGTCGACGCCATCTTCATCAGCGCCGACGTCGCCAGGGTCGCCGACTGCAAGCGCGCTGTCGACACGGCGATCGCGCATTTCGGCACGCTGAACGCGCTGGTCAACGCCGCCGCCACCTCGGCGCGCGGCTCGCTTATCGAAACGACAGAGGACGTCTTCGACCAGATTTTCGACACCAATGTACGCGGCCCCTTCTTCCTGATGCAGGGCCTGGTCGCGCATCTTCTGGCGCGTAAGGCGCCGGGCTCGATCGTCAACGTGCTGTCGATGTCGGCGCATGCCGGACAGTCCTTCCTGACGCCCTATTCGACCAGCAAGGGCGCGCTGATGACGCTGACCAAGAATGTCGCCAGCTCCTATCGGAGGAACCGCATCCGCTGCAACGCCGTGCTGCCCGGCTGGATGGACACAGAGGGCGAGGCGATCGTGCAGAAGAAGTGGCACGACGCGCCGGACGACTGGCTGGAAAAGGCCGAGGCCGCGCAGCCGATGGGCCAATTGGTCAAGCCCGCGCAGCTTGCCCGGCTGATCACCTATATGCTGAGCCCGCAGGCCGGCGTCATGACCGGCTCGCTGGTCGACTATGACCAGAACGTCGCCGGCGTGATCGGCGAGTAAGGGCCGGCGCTGCGGCCAGCCCTTTCGTCACTATACGGGGAGAAATGCCCGGCAGGGCAATGAGGGGCAGCGCCGACTTTGACAGCTATGGGTCCAAACTCAGGTTGAAGGCCGATATCTCCGCCTGGCCTTGTCTTTCTGCCGTAGGCGCCGCCCCTCACCTGCCTTCCGGCATCCTCTCTCCGTATAGTGACGGGGAGAGGGGCGCCGTCATCAACGGTTTCGCCAATTGGCCCGCTACAACACGACACGTGACAAACGCTTCGGCTTCGACTATATGAGCCGCATGATCCACCTGACCGCCTCGTTTTGGTACTTTAGCTACGGTAGCTCGCTGGCGGCGGGAGGATTGCGCTCGATCTGAAGATTGCAGCAAAACAGTCCGACAAGCCGCCAGACCTGGCGGCTTTTTTGTTTCAGCCGGCAGGTCTCCTAACCAGGAGCAGAAAGCCGTGTTGACCACCACAGACGACCTTCGGGTCACCGACCTCAAGGAACTGAGCACGCCGCAAGAGGTGATGCGCGAGATACCGCGCACGCTGACGGCGACGCGCACCGTTACCGCGTCGCGCAACGCCATCCATTCGATCCTGACGGGTGCCGACGACCGGCTTTTGGTCATCGTCGGCCCCTGTTCGATCCACGATCCGGTCGCCGCGATGGACTACGCCAGCCGTCTGGCGGCGCTGCGCGAAGCCCTTGCCGACCGGCTCGAGATCGTCATGCGCGTCTATTTCGAGAAGCCGCGCACCACGGTCGGTTGGAAGGGTCTGATCAACGATCCCGACCTCGACGGCAGCTTCAACATCGACAAGGGGTTGCGTATGGCGCGCAACGTGCTCGCCGCCGTCAACAATCTCGGCCTGCCGGCGGCGACCGAGTTCCTCGATATGACCACGCCGCAATACATCGCCGACCTCGTCGCCTGGGGCGCCATCGGCGCGCGCACAACCGAAAGCCAGATCCATCGCGAGCTGGCGTCGGGCCTCTCCTGCCCGGTCGGCTTCAAGAACGGCACCGACGGTAATCTTCGGATCGCCGCCGAGGCGGTGAAATCGGCCGCGCAGCCGCATCATTTCATGGCGGTGACCAAGGGCGGGCGGAGCGCGATCGCGGCGACCACCGGCAACGAGGACTGCCACGTCATCCTGCGCGGCGGGATCCAGCCCAACTACGACGCGGCGAGCGTCGCCGCGTCCGCTGCGGAACTCGGACGCATCGGGGTCGCGCCGCGTCTGATGATCGATGTCAGCCACGCCAACTCGAGCAAGAGGCCGGAGAACCAGCCCAAGGTGGCGGCCGACGTGGCCGGCCAGGTGGCGACCGGCGACGAGCGCATCATCGGCGTCATGATCGAGAGCAACCTCGTCGCCGGCCGCCAGGACGTGGTGCCGGGCAAGCCGCTCACCTACGGCCAGAGCATCACCGATGGCTGCATCGACTGGGCGACCACCGAGACGGTGCTGCACGGGCTTGCCGGCGCGGTCGAATGGCGCCGGTCCGTGAAACGCGAAATGCTGGCGACCCGGCAGGGCGCGGCCTGACTTCCTACTCCCCTCTGGGAGAAGGTGGATCGGACGCGCAGCGCCGAGACGGATGCGGGATGCTGGAAGGAACTCGGCGTGGGCCCTTGAGGCTCACGCCGCCCTCAATCCCTCCCAGGCGGTGAACACCGAGACCGCGAACAGCAGCAGCCCCGCCGCCCGACCGGCAAGGACGGTCGCCTGCGGGTTGGCGACCAGTAGCTCACGGCTGCGGCCGGCGGTAACCGCGAGCCCGCCATAGATGGCGGCCTGCGTGGCGATCGTCATCAGCCCCATGACGGTCGCCTGCATCCAGATCGGGCCGTAATCCGGCTTCAGGAACTGCGGATAGACGGCGAGGATGAAGAGGTAGGCCTTCGGATTGATCAGGCAGGTCATCAGCCCCTGGCGAAACGCCTTCCAGGCGGAACGGCTGCCGGAAGGCCCGTCCTGGCCGATGGTGATGGAGCTGCGCATCAGCGTGATGCCGATATAGGCCATGTAGGCGGCGCCGGCGACCAGCAGCGGCGTGAACAGGATCGGTACGAAATGCATGAGCAGGCCGACGCCGATCGCGCCGTTCAGCGTGTGCACAATGCCGCCCAGCATGATGCCGCCGGTCGCGGCAAGGCCTCTGTTGCTGCCGCCGGTCAGCGCATTGGCCAGCACGAACAGCATGTCCATGCCAGGCACGGCGATGATCCCGAACAGCAGGATGAAGAAGAGCCAGAGATTTTCCGCATAGCCCATGTCAGTTGCCTGTCGCCGCGCCCCGCAAGGCGCCAATGAATCTATTGATTTTCAAGCCGGTAAGCGGCCCTATAGTTCATCGCAACTGACGGGGATGTGTCAGTTGCGTTCGGAGCTGGTAAGGAAATGCGCAAGGCCTCGCGCCTGTTCGAGATCATCCAGATCCTGCGGCTGGCTAGGCAGCCGGTGACGGCGGCCATGATTGCCGAACAGCTGGAAGTGACAGTGCGCTCGATCTATCGCGATATCGCGGCACTTCAGGCGATGCGCGTTCCGATCGAGGGCGGGCGCGGCATTGGCTACGTCCTGCGTCCGGGCTTCGACCTGCCGCCACTGATGTTCTCGATCGAGGAGATGGAGGCGATCGTGCTGTCGCTGGCCCTGCTCGAGCGCACCGGCGACGACGAGCTCAAGCAGGCCGCCAAGCGCGTAAGCGCCAAGATCGCCGGCGCGGTGCCGCCGCCCTTGCGCCATGCGCTCGACGCCAATGCTCTGCACGCCTGGGGTTTTGCAGCGCCTTCGGCTTCGGCGGTCGATCTTGCCTTGGTGCGCCGTGCCATTCGCGACGAGGAGAAGCTCGACCTTTCATATCGCGATGAAGCGGGCCGCAACACGAAGCGCATCATCCGGCCTGTCGCGCTCATCTACTACGCCGAGACCGCCAACATCGTCGCCTGGTGCGAGTTGCGCCAGGCCATCCGCAACTTCCGCAGCGACCGCATCGAGGACTGCCGGCTGGCGGGCCTATGGTTCAAGGGCGAAGGCGACCGGCTGCGGCAGGTCTGGGTGGACGGCTGGGAGATCAACGAATCGGCTGCGAGCGCCTGAGAGGGATCTCAAGATACGTACCGCGGAAATTCCGACCTGTCGCGTTGTGCTTACCTTGGTATCTCGGAACCCTCGGAGATTGGCCGAAACGCCCATCAGGTCGTCATCCTATGGCGGAGCAAGGAGCGAAGCGACGCGGCGCAGACCATGGGATCCATGCCGTGACGTTGAAGCGTTGCGACGGTGCAGAATTCTGCGCCGCTGCATCCTTCGGCCGAGGTAACGGCATGGATCCTTGGGTCTTCACTCCGCTTCGCGTCGCTACGCCCAAGGATGACGAAGTCGGAAAGCTGCGTCCAATCGCAAATGTTTGCGAAGGTTCGCGGGAAAGCCAGCAACCTTTCTTCGCGTCGGCGAACGACGTGAAATTACCGCACGTTCACCCAGCGCTGTTCCTGGAACGAGCGCGCCATCGCATGCACGGTGCGCTCGATCTCCAGCCCCTCGTCGAAGTCGATGATCCTCGCCGGCTTCCCGGCAAGCCGCAGCAGGAGCTCGCGGCATTCGATGATCTTGAGGTCATTGAAGCCGAGGCCGTGGCCCGGCGCCGGCACGAAGGCGTCGTAAGGTTTGTGGTGCGGCGCCACCAGGATCGTGCGGTAGCCCTGCTCGGTCGGCCTGTCGGCCGTCAGGTAGAGCTGGAACTCATTGAACCTCTCCTGGTCGTAGAGGATCGAGCCCTTCGAGCCGAAGATCTGGATGGCGATGCGGCCCTTGCGGCCCCAGGCCGAGCGGTTGACCAGCAGCGTGCCGGCTATGCCGTTCTCGAGATGCATCAGCACGCTGGCGATGTCGTAGGTCTCGACCGCGCGGCGCCCCCCGGATGCGACCTTGCGGTCGGCATAAGGCTTGGCCATGTCGCACATGACGCGGCCGACGCGGCCGAACAGCACCTTGATCAGCGACAGCGGATGCACGGCGAAATCGTCGAGCGCGCCGTAGCCCGACGCCGCCTCGTGCTTCCAGAAGAACGCCGCCTCGGGGTCGGCCATGAAGTCCTCGTCCATCTCGATGCGTAGATGGTTGACCTCGCCGATGATCTTCTCCTCGAGCAGCGCGCCGATATGGCGGATGGCAGGGTTCTGGATGTAGTTGTAGCCGAGCGCCGCCACCTTGCCGGATTTCCCGGCCGCCTCTGCCATCGCCTCGGCTTCCGTGAAGCCTGGCGCCATCGGCTTCTCGCACCAGAGATGCTTGCCGGCTTCGAGGATGGCGATGGCCATTTCCGGATGGTACTGGTTGGGCGTGGTCAGCGAGACGATCTCGACCTCCGGGTCGTCGACCACGGCGCGCCAGTCGCCGGAGCCTTTCGCGAAGCCGAATTCACCGGCCTTGCGCTTGGCAAGCTCGTCATTGACCTCGCCGAGATGCACCAGCTTCGGCTTGGCCACGTCGGGAAACACGGTGGCGACAGAGCTCCAGGCGATGGCATGGCACTTGCCCATGAAACCCGTGCCGATGAGGCCCACTCCGACCATTTGGATGTCTCCGCGCCAGAGCAATTCCAGGAAAAGTAAGAAACGGCTTTCCGTCCGGAATTGCGTCAACAAACAGCTAGAACGGTTCTGCGTTTCCAGGAACCGTTATGGGGAAGAATTTCGCGTGGATGAATTAATCCATTTCCGCTTGGAATGGAATGTCCAAATCATTTTTTATGGCGTTCTTGCGTGAAGTCGCTATGATGAGGCAGGAGAGGGAACTATCGGTATGGCCGTGGGCGGAGCGACGATGGACGAACGGGTTCCCCGCGATTTCGAGACGCTGCGCGCGACGATCCTGGAGCGGCGCCAGAGCCTGCCCAAGCGCATCGCGCAGATCGCCGCCTATGCGCTCGACAATCCCGACGACATCGCCTTCGGCACCGCTGCCAGCATCGCCGCCTCCGCCGGCGTCCAGCCCTCGACGCTGATCCGCTTCGCCCAGCAGCTTGGCTTCGACGGCTTCACCAGCCTGCAGCTTGTGTTCCGCGAGCGCCTGCGCGAACGCAATTCCTCCTATGACGAGCGGCTGGCCGCCTTGCGCGCCAAGGCCGAGGAAGGCGCCGGCCACCGGGCGATCTTCGACGGTTTCGTCGCCGCCGCCAGTACCTCGCTGAGTGACATTTCGCGCACGCTGAACGAACCGCATTTCGAGGAGGCCATCGCGCTGCTGGCCAAGGCCGAGACCATTTATGTGCTGGCCAAGCGCCGCTCCTACCCGGTCGCCTCCTACATCGCCTACGCGCTTGGCAAGCTCAAGATCCGCAACCAGCTGATCGAGTCGGCCGCCGGGCTGAACGCCGAGATGATCGGCTTTGCCACGCCGAGGGACGCCGTCATCGCCATCAGCTTTTCTCCTTACGCGCCGGCGACCATCGAAGAGACGCGTTCCATTTCCGAACAGGGCGTGCCGATCGTCGCCATCACCGACTCGTCGTTCTCGCCGCTGGCCCAGTTCGCCGAGGTCTGGTTCGAGGTCGCCGAGGCCGATTTCGCCGGCTTCCGCTCGCTGTCGGCGACCATGGCGCTGGCCATGGCGCTGACCGTCGCAGTCGGCGAGAAGCGGCGCGACACGGGCCGCAAGCGCAAGGGCTGAACGGCTCGGCCTGCAGTCTTTTTCGGCTAGGGAATGCTCATTCCATCTTGACTACAGATTGGAATTATTATTTCATAATTCAGGCGTTCACGCTGCCGCTCGCGCGTGTACCCCAAAACGGGGTTGCTCAAGACAATAAGGCCGATGGGAGGTTCGAATGGGCGAAGCCGTGGAAGCGAAAGCGCTCGACGTCATCACCATCGGTCGCGCCTCGGTCGATCTCTATGGCCAGCAGATCGGCTCACGGCTGGAGGACATCACCTCCTTCGCCAAATCGGTCGGCGGCTGCCCGGCCAACATCTCCGTCGGCACCGCCAGGCTCGGCCTGCGCTCGGCGCTGCTCACCCGCGTCGGCGACGAGCAGATGGGCCGCTTCATCCGCGAGCAGCTCAAGCGTGAAGGCGTCTCGGTCGATGGGCTGAAGACCGACAAGGAGCGGCTGACCGCGCTGGTGCTGCTCTCGGTCGAGGACGAAGGCATCTCGCCGATGATCTTCTACCGCTCAGACTGCGCCGACATGGCGCTGGCCGAGGAGGATATCGACGAGGCGTTTATTGCCTCTGCCCGCGCGATCGTCGTCACCGGCACGCATTTCTCGCGGCCGAACAGCGATGCCGCGCAGCGCAAGGCGATCCGCATCATGAAGGCCAAGGGCGGCAAGGTGGTCTTCGACATCGACTACCGTCCCAACCTCTGGGGCCTCGCCGGCCATGCCGAGGGCTTCGAGCGTTACGTCAAGTCGGACCGCGTCTCGGCCCA
Organism: Mesorhizobium sp. M4A.F.Ca.ET.022.05.2.1; assembly: GCF_003998845.1. Lineage (NCBI taxonomy): Bacteria > Pseudomonadati > Pseudomonadota > Alphaproteobacteria > Hyphomicrobiales > Phyllobacteriaceae > Mesorhizobium > Mesorhizobium sp. M4A.F.Ca.ET.022.05.2.1. Next base: position 17,358 of record NZ_RZOJ01000047.1, read on the forward strand.
GCTGAAGACGGTGCTGCCCGATTGCGACCTGATCGTCGGCACTGAAGAGGAGATCATGATCGCCTCGGGCGCCGACGATTGCCTGAGCGCGCTGAAGACCATCCGCTCCTTGTCCTCGGCCACCATTGTGCTCAAGCGCGGCGCCATGGGCTGCATCGTCTATGACGGGCCGATCAGCGACGACCTCGAGGACGGCGTCGTCGGCAAGGGCTTCCCGATCGAGGTCTACAACGTGCTCGGCGCCGGCGATGCCTTCATGTCGGGCTTCCTGCGCGGCTGGCTCGGCGGTGAAAGTTTTGCCACGGCTGCGACCTGGGCCAATGCCTGCGGCGCCTTCGCGGTGTCGCGCCTGCTCTGCGCGCCGGAATATCCGACCTTCGAGGAATTGCAGTACTTCCTCAAGCACGGCAGCAATCATCTGGCGCTGCGCAAGGACGAGGCCATCAACCACATCCATTGGGCGACGACGCGCCGGCGCGATGTTCCCTCGCTGATGGCGCTCGCCTGTGACCATCGAATCCAGCTCGAGGACGTCGCCACCAAGGCCGGTGCCGATGTCGCGCGCATCGAGGATTTCAAGGTGCTGACCGTCAAGGCGGCGGCCAGGGTCGCCGCCGGCCGCGCCGGTTACGGCATGCTGCTCGACGAGAAATACGGCCGCGACGCCATGTTCGAATTCGCCCGCCATCCCTTCGCCTGGCTTGGCCGTCCGGTCGAGCTGCCGGGCTCGCGACCGCTGCGCTTCGAATTCTCGCAAGACATCGGCTCGCAGCTAATCGACTGGCCGGTCGAGCACTGCATCAAATGCCTGTGCTTCTACCACCCGGACGACCCCGAGGCGCTGAAGCTAGAGCAGCAGCAGAAGCTGCGCAGCCTGTTCGAGGCCGCGCGGAAAGTGGGCAGGGAGCTTCTCGTCGAGATCATCGCCGGCAAGCACGGCAAGCTCGACGACACCACCATTCCGCGCGCGCTGGAGGAACTCTACGCGCTGGGCATCAAGCCCGACTGGTGGAAGCTCGAGCCGCAGGCATCCGCAAGCGCCTGGGCCAAGATCGAGGCGGTGATCGTCAAGAACGATCCATGGTGCCGCGGTGTCGTGCTGCTCGGGCTGGAGGCGCCGCAGGACGAGCTGGTCGCGGCGTTTGCCGCTACCGCCAAGGCACCGATCGTCAAGGGCTTTGCCGTCGGTCGCACCATCTTCATCAACGCCGCCGAACAATGGCTGGCCGGCAAGATGTCGGATGAGGAGGCGGTGGCCGACATGGCTGCTCGCTTCGAACAGTTGACCGAGGCGTGGCTTGCCGCGCGCGGCCGCAAGGCAGCATGAGAAAACGGCGCTAACGAAAGCCGGAGGAAACGACAAATGACGAAGACCGTTCGCCTGACGATGGCGCAGGCCGTGACCCGCTTCCTGTCGCGCCAGATGACCGAGATCGACGGCCAGAAAGTACCGATCTTCGGCGGCGTCTGGGCGATCTTCGGTCATGGCAACGTCGCCGGGATCGGCGAGGCGCTCTACCAGGTGCGCGACGGATTGCCGACCTTCCGTGCCCACAACGAGCAGGCGATGGCGCATGCGGCGATCGCCTATGCCAAGGCCAATTTCCGCCGCCGCTTCATGGCCGCGACCAGCTCGATCGGTCCCGGTGCGCTGAACATGGTGACGGCGGCAGCCCTGGCACACGTAAACCGGTTGCCTGTCCTGTTTTTGCCGGGTGATGTCTTCGCCAACCGCTTGCCCGATCCGGTGCTGCAGCAGGCCGAGGATTTTTCCGACGGCACGGCGAGCGTCAACGACTGCTTCCGCGCCGTGTCGCGCTATTTCGACCGCATCACGCGACCGGAGCAGATCATCCCGGCGCTCAACCGCGCCATGCAGGTGCTGACTGACCCGGCCGAATGCGGCCCGGTGACGCTCTCACTTTGCCAGGACGTGCAGGCCGAGGCCTACGATTATCCCGAAAGCCTGTTTGCCGAGCGCCTCTGGACGCCGCGCCGGGTTCGTCCGGACCGCAACGAACTGGCCGCCGCCGTCGCGGCGCTGAAGAGCGCGAAGAAGCCGTTGGTGATTGCCGGCGGCGGCGTCCTCTATTCGCAGGCCTCGGGCGAACTGGCCAAGCTGGTGCAGGGCGCCGGCATCCCGGTCTGCGAGACGCAAGGCGGCAAATCCTCGCTGTCTGATGATCATCCGCTCAACATGGCCGCGGTCGGCGTCACCGGCACCTCCGCCGCCAACCGGCTGGCGGAAGAGGCCGATGTCGTGCTCGCCGTCGGCACCAGGCTGCAGGATTTCACCACCGGCTCCTGGGCGCTGTTCAAGAATGCCGGCCGCACCATCATTGGGCTGAACACGCAGGTCTTCGATGCCGGCAAGCACTGGGCGCTGCCGCTGGTCGCCGACGCGGCCGAAGGGCTGGCGGAACTGTCCGCTGCGCTCAAGGGCTGGAAGGCGCCGGCCGCCTGGACCGACAATGCCCTGAAGGGCAAGACGGAGTGGCAGGCTGCCGCCGCCAAGGTGACGGCCTCGACCAATGCCGCCTATCCGTCCGACGCGCAAGTGATCGGCGCCGTGCAGCGCGCCATGGGCTCAGGCGTCACCTTGCTGCATGCGGCAGGCGGTCTGCCCGGCGAGTTGCACAAGCTCTGGCAGGCCGGCGCGCCCGGTTCCTACCATGCCGAATACGGCTTCTCGACCATGGGCTACGAGATAGCCGGCGGGATCGGCGTCAAGATGGCGAAGCCCGACCAGGAGGTCGTCGTCATGGTCGGCGACGGCTCCTACCTGATGCTCAATTCCGAGATAGCGACCTCGGTGATGCTCGGCCTCAAGCTCACCATCGTGCTGCTCGACAACCGCGGTTATGGCTGCATCAACCGGCTGCAGATGGCGACCGGCGGCGCCAACTTCAACAATCTCCTGAAGGACGCCCGCCACGAGGTGATGCCCGATGTCGACTTCGCCGCCCATGCGGCAAGCCTCGGCGCGACGGCCGAGAAGGTGGCGTCGATTGCCGAACTGGAGACGGCGCTCGCCAGGGCCAAGGGCAATGACAAGACCACCGTGCTGGTCATCGACACCGATCCGCTGGTGTCGACCGAAGCCGGCGGCCACTGGTGGGATGTCGCCGTGCCGGAGGTCTCGTCGCGGCCACAGGTGAATGCGGCGCGCAAGAAATATGAGGAAGCCGTGGGCAGCCGTCAGGGCTGAGCCGCGTCTGCCTCGCAACGAACCGACATTGGAGTGACGACTTGAAAGCCAAACTGGGCATGTCCCCCATCGCGTGGTGGAACGACGATCTCGTGGAACTGAGCGATGACGTGTCGCTGGAGGAGTGTCTGCGCCAGTCGCGCTCGGCCGGCTTCACCGGCATGGAGATGGGCCGCCGCTTCCCCAACGATCCGAAGGTGATGCTGCCGATCCTGAAAGAGGCGGACGTCACGCTGTGCGGCGGCTGGTTCTCCGGCACGCTGGTTGATGAGGAGATGGCCAGGAACAAGGACCGCATCCAACCGATGATCGACCTGTTCAAGGCCGTCAACGCGCCCTGCATCGTTTATGGCGAGGTCGGCCGCTCCATCCAGGGCGACCGTTCAAAGCCGCTCGCCACCAAGCCGAAACTCTCCGGTGACGAGATGAAGGCCTATGGCAGGCGCCTGACCGAATTCGGCGAATGGTGCGCCGAGCAGGGCATGCCGCTTTCCTACCACCATCACATGGCGGCGGTCGTCGAGACCGAGCCGGAGCTCGATGCCTTCATGCGCCATTCCGGCGAAGGCATTCCGTTGCTGCTCGACGCCGGCCACCTCGCCTTTGCCGGCGGCGACGTGCTGCGCGCCATCGACAACCACCACAAGCGCATCAACCACGTCCATGTGAAGGATGTGCGCATGGGCGTGATCGACAAGCTCGACCGCACGAAACAGTCCTTCCTCGATGCCGTGGCGCTCGGCGCCTTCACCGTTCCGGGCGACGGTTCGTTGGATTTCGGCGCCATCGTGCAGCGGTTTGCCGACCATGGCTATGAAGGCTGGTTCGTGGTCGAGGCCGAGCAGGACCCGAAGGCAAATCCACCGCTCAGGATGGCGCAGGTCGGCTACAAGGAGCTGATGCGGGTGATGACGGCCGCCGACTACACGGTCGAGACGCAGGGTTTTCCGGCCTGAACGGTGGATTAGTCAGGGCGCTCGGTCTATCTGATGCGCTTTGGCTAAATCCGGGATTGGCGCGCGATGAAAGACCATGAGCACCCGTTCTTCCGGCCGCTGTGGCGGCGCATCGCCGTGGTGGCTGTCTGCCTGGCCTGGTCGGTGATTGAGTTCGCTTCCGGCACGCCTTTCTGGGGCGTTATCGCGCTCGGCTTCGCCGGCTATGCCGTCTGGCAGTTCTTCTATCTCTACAAGCCGGCCGAAGAGGCCAAGCCTCCGGCCGAACCGAAGGAATGATTGAGGAGACAAAAATGTCCAAACTGCTCGTCAAGGCCGACAAGGGCCACGGCCGCGTCGCCCACGTCACGCCGCAAAGCGCCGGCTGGACCTATGTCGGCTTCGATCTTCATCGGCTGAAAGCGGGCGAGACGGCTTCGGGTGAAACGGCCGACCGCGAGGTCTGCCTGGTCTTCGTCACCGGCAAGGGCAAGGCGTCCGCCGCCGGCACGGATCTCGGCCTGCTCGGCGAGCGCATGTCGCCCTTCGAGGGCAAGCCCTGGTCGGTCTATGTGCCTGAGGGGTCCAACTGGTCGGTGACCGCTGACACCGAGCTGGAACTCGCCGTCTGCTCGGCTCCCGGCCTTGGCGGCGGCCTGCCGGCCCGCGTCATCGCTCCGCGGGATCTCGGCCAGGAGGTGCGCGGCAAGGGCACCAACACGCGCTACGTCACCAACATTCTGCCCGAAGGCAAGCCGGCCGACTCTTTGCTGGTGGTCGAGGTCATCACGCCGGGCGGTCACACCTCCAGCTATCCGCCGCACAAGCATGACCAGGACAATCTCCCCGCGGAGTCCTATCTCGAGGAAACCTACTACCACCGCCTCAACCCGCCGCAGGGCTTTGCCTTCCAGCGCGTCTATACCGACGCCGGCAGGAATGGCGAGCGCGAGCTGGACGAGGCGATGGCGATAGAGGACGGCGATGTGGTGCTGGTGCCGAAGGGCTACCACCCATGCGCCGCCTGCCATGGCTACGATCTCTACTATCTCAACGTCATGGCCGGGCCGAAGCGCACCTGGAAGTTTCACAACGCGCCCGAGCACGAATGGCTGATGAAGGCCTGACTGAGCATTTTGCAGCCAAGCGGAATCGCTTCCGGTTCGCGGCCGGTTGAAGCCATTGGTCCAGCATGGAAAAATCGTCGGCTAAGGACCTACCTGGCCGATTTGCCATCGAAAACCATCGTAAGCTTCGTCAATCCGTCATGGAAATCACCTATGGCAACGGATCTGACGAGGACTTCTTATGCGCTACGCCATCTATTTCACCCCAAGCCAGGACGAGCCGCTGGCGCGGATCGCCGCCAATTGGCTGGGACGCGACCCGTTCGGCGCCACCACTCGGCCGGTCGAGGCCGTGGGTGAGCTGTCGGCGGCCGAAGTTGCCTTCCACACCGCTTCGGCGCGCCGTTACGGTTTCCATGCCACGCTGAAGGCGCCATTCCGGCTGGCCGGGAACGAGACTGAGGCTTCTCTGCGCGCCGCGCTCGACAGCTTTGCCGAAGGGACCCAGGCGGTCATCATCCCGCGCCTGGTCGTCGGCCAGATCGACGGCTTCTTCGCGCTGGTGCCGGAAGCGCCAGTGCCGGCGCTCAACCGCTTCGCCGGCGATGTCGTGCTCGCCTTCGACCGCTTCCGCGCGCCGCTGACCGAGGCCGAGATCGAGCGCCGCAGCCCCGATTCGCTGAAGCCGGACGAGTTCCGCAACCTGTGCCAATGGGGCTACCCTTACGTCTTCGAGACCTTCCGCTTTCATATGACGCTGTCCGGCCGCGTCGCGTCACAGGAAAGCCCTCGTCTACGCGCAGCAATCGACAGCCTGTTCACGGAAGTGCTGCTGCGGCCGGTGTTGGTCGATGCGCTGACGCTGTTCGTCGAAACCGAACCGGGCGCCCCGTTCATGGTGCTGTCCCACCACGCGCTGGGACGCCGCTCGGCCCGGAAAACTGCCTGAGGCAAAAACTACTTGAGACCAAACTGCCTGATTACCAAGGACTGCCTGAAATGACCGCCGAGACCGTTCTCACCAATGCCCGCATCGTGCTTGCCGACGAGATCGTCGAGGGCTCGCTGGTGCTGCGCGACGGCCTGATCGCCGCCATCGATCCGGGTGCTGCCCGCGCCGGCGAGGACATGGGCGGCGACTACATCATTCCCGGCCTGGTCGAACTGCACACCGACCACCTCGAAGGCCATTACGCGCCGCGCCCGAAGGTGCGCTGGAATCCGATCGCCGCCGTGCTTGCTCATGACGCGCAAGTGGCGACCGCCGGCATCACCACCGTGCTCGATGCCTTGCGTGTCGGCATGGACGAGGACGCCGACCTCACATCCGCCGACATTCGCAAGCTTGCCGACGCCATCGAGGACAGCGTCGAGCAGGAGCGGCTCAGGGCCGACCACTTCATCCATCTGCGCTGCGAGGTCTCGGCGCCGGACTGCCTGAAGGCCTTCGCCAATTTCGAGACCGACGAGCGGGTGAAGCTGGCGTCGCTGATGGACCATGCGCCAGGACAGCGCCAGTTCGTCAATCTCGAAACCTATGCCTATTACTACCAGCGCAAGCTGAAGCTCTCCGATCGCGACTTCCGGAAGTTCTGCGAAAAGCGCATGGCGGAATCGGCCATGAATTCCGGCCCGAACCGCGTCTTCATCTCCGCCGCCTGCCACGAGCGCGGCATCGTGCTCGCCAGCCATGACGACGCCACCGCCGGCCACGTCGAGGAAGCAATCGAGCAAGGCGTGCGCGTCGCCGAGTTCCCGACTACGGAGGAGGCGGCCCGGGCCTCGAAGGCGGCCGGCCTCGGCGTGCTGATGGGGGCGCCCAACGTCATGCGCGGCGCCTCGCATTCCGGCAACGTCTCGGCCCGTACGCTGGCCGGCGATGGCCTGCTCGACATATTGTCGTCCGACTACATCCCCTTCAGCCTGATCCAGTCGGCCTTCTTCCTCGGCGACGTGGTCGAGGGAATCTCGCTGCCGCAGGCGGTTGCCATGGTCTCGAGGAACCCGGCGGAGGCGGTCGGGCTCGACGATCGCGGCGTCATCGAGCCGGGCCGGCGCGCCGATCTGGTGCGCGTGCGCGTCGACGATCATGTGCCGGTCGTGCGCACCATCTGGCGGCAGGGGCGCCGGGTAGCATGATGGTCTCGGCCTTGCTCGAACGCGAACTGTCGGCCGAGAGGTTCCCGATCCGCAACGGTGTCTTCGTCGCCGTGGTCGGTCCGAGCGGCGCCGGCAAGGACACGGTGATAGGCTATGCAAAGGGCCGCTTCGCCGACGAGACGCGGCTCGAATTCGTGCGCCGTGTCATCACCCGTCCGAGCGACGCGGCAAGCGAGGACCACGACACGCTGGCCGACGCCGCCTTCGCCGAGGCTGAAGCCGACGGCGCTTTCGCCCTGTGTTGGGATGCCCACGGCCTGCGCTACGGCCTGCCCGCCGATGTCGACTGGGCCGTCGCCAACGGCCATGTCGCTGTGGCGAACGTATCCCGCTCGGTCATCCCGGCGCTGCGTGAGCGTTACGCCAATCTGGCGGTGGTCGAGATCACCGCCACGCCGGAAATCCTCGCCGAGCGGTTGGCGGCGCGCGGCCGTGAATCGCGCGGCGAGGTTCTGGCGCGCCTGGCGCGCAGCACCAGCATCGCGCTCTCCGGACCGGACGTCACCTCGATCGACAACAGCGGCGCCAAGGACATCGCCGGCGAGCGCTTCGCCGAGGTGCTGCGCAAGGCGATGGCGTTTTCGGATCTGTCCAGCATGATCTGAGGTGAATTGATTCAGGTGATGCCGGCTTGCATGTGGGAGGTTGAGCCGAGACTTGTTGATGTCGGCGCCGCCCCTCATTGCCCTGCCGGGCATTTCTCCCCGTATTGTGACGGGGAGAAAGGGCTGATGTCCGAACCGGATAGATAGGTAACAGAATGGACCGATTGCATAGGTGACAGTTTTCTCCCTCGCCGGAGGACCCGGCGATGGTTTGGCGAGAGACTGGCATCATGGACGAGCGGCTTCGTTTTGTA